>CAZPFY010000018.1:0-22396 GCA_964586045.1 uncultured Pseudomonadales bacterium
ATCAAAAATTCGCTGAAAAACAGGGGGAGTTTTCAAAATTGTTGTGATTTGGAGCGGGGAAAGTGAATTGGGTCGGACGAGGTTTGCAGAGGTTGCTCTACAGATAAGAGCATTAAAAAGCTATCCTTTTGTATATTGCTCTTTGTAAGGTTTTGAGGCTAGATTGGCTCAGGTAGGTAGCCTATAACTTGACAAACGCTCGCTCTCGTGATATAATCTAACACATAAGGTTGAGAACCCTCTCAACTATCACATTCACTTGTTAAAGGAGACTTACCCAATGAAAAAGCGTAACCTGTTCATTCTTCTCGCTGTCGTTGTTCTTCTCGCCACCACCCTTGCCTGCGCCTCTGGCAACCCCTACGCCTCCTCCGAATACCCCGCTGGGTTTTGGAAAGGTCTCTGGGACGGCATGACCTCTGGCATTTCCTGGATTATCAGCCTCTTCAACCCTGGATACGGCATCTACGAAGTCCACAACAACGGCGGCTGGTATAACTTCGGCTTCATCCTCGGAATCGGCGGACCAATCTTCACTGCTTCCTCGGCTTCATCTCGCCGCAAGTAACTCTCTGCAACATACACCCCCCCCAAGTAAGGAGAAATCTCCTCGCAAGGGGGGATTTTATTTGTTTATCTCACCTCGTTAAACCTCACGGCGCACTCCCACGAACAGACTGCTTCCCCATTAGGACATGGCTTGCCACAAATTCGACACACTCCTGTCTTTACTTCCACAGACTCAGCTTTTCTCGCTTCTCTTGCACATTCCTTCGAGCAATAAGTGGTGCCTCTGGTTGTGAAGGTATTTTGGCAAATAGGGCACTTGCGAACTTCACCTCCGAATTTGTAACGACAGTCTTTTGAGCAATACTGGCCTCCGTGACTCTCGAACAAGGCTCCACAGCCACGACACTTTACAGAGGTCTTTTCTTCCTCGACCTGTTCGCCAGCTAATCGCCTAGTTTGCTTGATACGACAAGACTCAGAGCAGAACCTTCCCTGAAAATATCCTGGTTTCTCGCACTCTGAGCATGTCTGCCACATGGCTAAATATTTTCTAGTTCCCGTGTTAATCTCATCAAGTTAATATTCTTCAGATCTTCTTCTTTTTTTGCGTCCGCCTTTATCTGCTCGGCGATCTCTTCTCTCTGGAGCTGTGAGCGCTCGTCCCAAGTGAGTGGACGACCACTTGTCTTCTGCTCGATGATTCTTCCTAGAGCTGTGCCTCGGTCGTCGTGTCCGAGTGGCGAAACGTATTGCGGTACTGTTCCGTTTTGGATCGCTTGTTGTTCGTTGTATCGATCCTCAAGTTTGTTCCAAGCAAGGCTATCTGCCAGTCTGCTAGCGATTTGATCCATGGTTTGTGGGGATTTCCATTTTCCAACTGCCGATGTTCTCATACTATTTTCTCCTTTTGTTATTTTGTAATTTAGTAACTCCACTAGCCATACTTCGGGCTTTTAAGTCCGAATGTCCTTTAGCTTTTAATTCAGCCACTTTTCTTAGAAAAGAAGCTCCTGTTCCTTGTGGTCCTGGTCTGTATGTCATTTTGTTTATTTTTTTAATTGTTAAAATCGTTTGTTTGCGGGGGAACTGAATCCAGCGGAAGGCATGGGGACACTTAATCGAGAAGTCAACCTTGTTGGGTTAAGTTTCGGAGTTGGTATGGTGGCCATATTCGCCTGAGTCATTTTGAAGTTCTTCAAAGCGGACTCGTAGGCACTCCATGGGATCTTCGCCGCTTTGGGTACGTCGAGCTTAACTGTCTTTGGTGCGGAGCCTCTTGAGACACTGATCTTTGGAAGAGACTTCCAACTCATGCCACCAGACGAAGAGGTTGAAGTTGTTCCCTTGGTATTTTTTATGACACCATCGAGCTGTTTCTTTTGCTCTTTCGTTATCACTCCATCATCTAGCCACTTGGAAGTAACGCCTGTGGTTAAGATTTCGTTTTCCGCTAGCTGAACAATCGCTTGTTGATATTGATTATTATTTAATCCAGTAAGAAACGCTTTCAAATATTCACCTCTGGCACCGCTTTCGATAGGTAGAGTTTTCATCATAACCAAGGCGCCTTCCTCATAAGTTCCAAGTCCTCTTTTCTCAAGAAGAATTTCAATCTTGTCTTTTGACAATCCAGAGTTAAAAATGTCCCGTATTTCTGTCTGTTTTTCGGTTAGATCTTTCTGCTTTGACAAACTATCCAATAACAAATCCTCACGGCTTCCTGAGGTCTCACCAGACCCTACAGTTTTCTTTTTGAACCAACTGAAGAGATCAAAACCATTTCCTCCTGCCTCATTAATATCAGTCTTGAGATCTTTCTTATTTTGTCTGGTGGCAATTATTGAATTGTAGGCATCTTGTGGAGATACTCCAGACGAGACGAGGTTTTTATACAGTTCGGTTTGCTTTTCACCAAGAGGACTTGGATTCTTATAGTATTGATCCGCCTGAGGTGTTGCGTTCTGTCCGAACAAAACTGTTTGGAGCGGATTGCCTGTTGGGTATTTGAGTTGTGTTCCCGATGGGTTGTACTCACCAGCCTGCATAACATTTTGTAGACCGTCAAATGATTTCTTTATTTGTCCACCCGCAGGAATATATGACATTCCTCCTCTAATTAAATCCTTCTTGCCATCTTCAATATTTCCAGTTGCCATCTCAACGGCTCCTTTACCCAATTGAAGTGTTGGGGGTGTGCCAATACGGATAGACGGAATCATATCTTTTGGCTCCATACCAAGAACTTTGCCAATCGAATAGACAAACGCGAGAGAAGACCCAATATAACGAGCTAGCCCTGCCCATTCCTTTGCTTTTACTTTTCCGCCTAGGAACTCAATTTGCTTGATTCCATAGTTTTGAAACTGGAAAAGAGTTTTCATAATATCGCTTTGAAGCGCAACGGGGGTGTCAATGGATCCAAAAGCGAACTGAGTTTTTCTAACAATCGCCTTGGCGTATTCAATCGCTTTTTCTTCGCCCATTCCTTTATCGAGGGCTTTTGCTTTAGCACCCCAGTAAGCAGCACCACGATTGATTTTTTCCGCAAAGTTGAACATGTAGAATAACCCTTCGTCAAGTTGTCTCATACCTTCTTTTGTGGCGTTCAAAGTTCTGTCTTCTATGAAGCCATTCTCAAGTACACCAACCTCATGAAGCTCCGTGTCGGCACCCTTAACAAAGTTCTTGAAGTTCTTAGCGACTTGGATATAGCCCTTAAGTGTGTATCTCTCGCCCAACTCGGCGTAAGTGTTTGCTCCTTGGGAAAGGTTCTTAACAGCAGAACCAGGATTCAAACCCAGTAAACCGCGATAAACCATTTGTCTGGCTTTACGAGTTACATCAGCCGTAGGACGAGATCCGAATTTGTAACCAATAGGGGAGGCTTTAATGGAGTTATCGAGAAGATTGTCGAGGTCGGTTGGTCTTAGGTTTACACGATCGACAAACTGTTTAACATAATTAAATTGAGACAGCTCTAAATCTTCCGAAGCCTTTTTAATCTTCTCAAGAGCAGGATCCATGTTTACCTTGCGCAAAGCTCGCTTCACATAAGCATCCATGGCTGCCCAAGTGTCCGTTTTATATCCAGTTACATCACCACGTTTTTGAAGGAATGGGTCATAAACACTACCTGCGACTTTCTTCTCGATCTTCTTAGCAATATCATCTGGGAACTCTCCTCCAAAGTCTTTAGAGAAGATGTGGGTGATATAGTTTGATATTCTTTTCTCTTTTGGAAGGCCAAGCTTAACTGCCCACTCCTGCAAATAATTTCTTACTTCTGAGACAACTTGTTTCTCGCTGGCATCCAATAGTCTTATGTCTCCTTTTCCATCCAAAACATTAAATATCACATTGTTACTTTCGGGGGAAACCATCTTTGACCACTGAGTAATTTTATTGATCTCTTCTGGTAGTTGCTTCAAATAATTCTCGTTTGCTTTTCTTAATCCTTTGAACTCATCCAAAAGACCAATTTTGCTCATGACTGTGGAAGGAGTAGCCAAATAATCAAGGATACCGACTTTGGTTTTTGGATCAACATTCTTGACGAATTCCTCAACTGAATTTGTCAACCCCTCCATTTCGGAGTAGGCCTTGGCGGCAGATATTTCAGTCATTTTCTTATCTGTGAATTTTCCAGCTAGATAGCTCAAACGTTTACTCTTGTCTAAAGATTGAAATGTTTTTTGAACTGCGTTTGGCGCTTGCTGTTCCAGTTTGGAAGCAATTGCTTTTGAAATATTTGATTTTGAAACAAGTCCACCAAATACAGGAATAGCGCCACCAAGTGCAAGGTTTGTTGGTGAAAACATCTGTGCGCCTGCCTTAGCTCTTTCTTTAGGTCCTCCTGGTGTTGTCGCTGAGACCGCTAGTGCTCCCTCAAGGGCGCCTGCACCAACTTTGCCCATAAGTGGCAAGCGGTTGTAATTAGCAAGAGAGCCAGAAACCAAGTTGTTAGCACCTGCAAAGTATGGAAGGCTTCCCAAGATTTGTCCCGCTAGTTTTGAAAGATTTTCCGCTCTGGTTTTGGGTTCTGGTTCTTTGTTTTTCATTAAGCCAGCAGACAAAGCCTCCATTGAAGATCCTCGGAACTGAGTTACTGGACTAGGAATATCTTCACCCAAGAAACCTTTTTTCGCGGTGAAGGGAGTTAGCTCACCAGGATTTTCTTTGAAGTAGCTGAAGGTAGACTTTAGTCTATTAAAGAAGTCCTCGGTCAAAGTTTGATTTGTTTTCTCAAAGTTGGCTCTGACTTCTGGGCGTTTGATTGTGTTATCGACTTTGATTATCCAGCTAGGATCTGCTTGTGGTTTGGAACTGGCTTTGGCAATAAAATCTCTATCCAAAACTTTCTGAACAAATTGACTAACGTCGGTTGGCTTCTGTTCGACTGGTTGAGGGAAAGAAAAAGTACTCTTTAGTCCTTCAACTATCTTTTGAAAGATGTTCATAGGAATTAAACTCCGAATGGATTAAGAACTCCCTTGAGCCACTCATCTTGATTGCCTGTGAGACCACTTATATCGTCTCCGACAGGAACAGTGGTTCTGTACGCTTGAGGTACGTTTTGTTGTTGGGTTTTGCCATAGGTAGGCTGGAAGGTCTCTGGACGAACACTTGGAGCAACCTCGGTTTGAGATTGAAGTTTGACCAATCCCATCTTGATGGATTCCTGCATTTGATTCTTCCATGCGTCCAACTGAATGGCTGCTTGATCTCTCATGCTTTTTAAGTTTTGAGATTCCGCCATGCTCTGTTGTAGAAGTTGGAAGTTGGCTGCTTTTTTTGCACTCTCGTTTTCGAAACGTTTTGCTTGCAATTCGAGTCTTCGTTGATCGTATATCTGACCAATTTTCTTGGCCTCAATTCTCATCGTCTCATCCAATTTAGTTTTGTTTTCCGCAACGCTATCTTGCACCGCAGTCCAAGCCATAAAAATCTGATTGATGCCTTCTTGCTTGCTCTTTGCCTCGGCTGCTTGCCCTCTGAGGAACTCTTGAGATGTTATTTCTGAAACTGCTTGGCCTGCTGACGAATCCATTCCGAAACGTGATTGACCTTGCTGCCTTAGAGCTGCATAGTCACGGATGGCTTGCTCATAGGCAGAGCGGGCTGAAGCCTCAAGACTCTGTTGTGCGAAGTCTCTGTTCTTGGTTGACGTATCTGCTTGACCTTGGAGAGATCTTTCCTGTTGTGTTTTGAAGAGATCTGCTTCCTCGAGGTCGAGTGACTGGTCTGACTTTAATTGATTAGAATATTGATCGAGAATAGAATTTAGAGGACCATAGATTGCCTCGATTTGAGCGTTCATATCTACTCCGCCAGCAATATTTGAAGATAGGTTTGGTCTTCCTTTGGCGTTCCAGTCGGCTCTGGCAGATGCCTCATCCCAACCTTTGTAAGCGTCCATTGTAAAACCGTCAGACTGCTGAGGTGTTGGTGAAGGTGTTGGCGTAGGAGTGGGAACGGAAGTCCTTGTTGGAGATGGAGAGTTTTGAATAATAGGCGTTGTTGGTACAGGTGCCCAACTTCCGCTGGCTCCATAGCCGTCAAAACCACCACCAGAATAGGAACCAAAACCTCCTGAAGGAAGTTGAACCTGTCCTGGTCCTGCTGAAAGTTGCTGTAATAAGTCTTGTGGTACTGTTGCCATTTTTGTTTTTTTATAAATAATTGATTCGTTTGCCTTACTCCCATGTCAGTGAAAAAGTAAGGCGGGTGAGAGTGTCTCCTGAGCGTTCGTCCAAGCGATAAAGCTGAAACGACGTGGGTTGGTTTGCTCTAGGAAGGAGGCGAAGCTTTAACCACCTTCCTGGAAGAAACCACAAAAAAAGCCCTGTGTAGGACTTCGTTTGCAAAGCTTTGGGCGATCGACCCTTAGGCTTATATGTTTTTATAAAAACAAACTATAGGGAAAAAGTCAAGAGAATACTTTGGATATATTCTGGTATACTTTCCCCACACATGGGGACTATAAAACTACCTGAGGAGATAAGACACGTTGTCGGGCTATTCATTAGTCGTTGTGGTGACACTGACTGTTTTGATCCGAAGTACCCGCAAGATGACACGCTTGGTCATATCTATCGAGTCTCAAAAACAAGCATAACCATGGAATGTAGAATCTGTGGTCTTCATTGGTGCGTTACCTGGACTAGTTTGGCTAACAAGTTAAGGCGTATTTACGATAATGAAAAAGCAGATCCTGTTTGGCGTGAGGCCTGTTACCAAATGTTGATAAAGCTTAATAAACACGTGGATACTTTGTATCTTGGAAAACGTCCACCGCGCAAGGTGTAAGTAGCCACAAAACACTCCAGAAGACGTTATAGGGCAATATAGAGGCACGGAAATGGATAGGAATTAGGTATATAATCGCCTCATATGAAGAAACTCCTCTTAGCTTTTGTTTTCCTCCTCATTAGTGCCTCTCCTGCTCTTGCCCATCCAGGTCGAACGGCGGCTGATGGTTGTCACTATTGCCGCACCAACTGTGCTAAGTGGGGAGTTGCACAAGACGAGAGACACTGCCACAACGCACCAGCCGTCACCGCCGCTCCTGCTCGTGTCTATACTCCAGCACCAACAAGGATTGCCACACCTACTCCCACCAAGAAACCAACAACTACCCCGACAAAGACTCCTACTCCCACAGCGACACCCACACCAACTGAAGAAATAACCCCTTCTCCAACTCCAACGATAGAAGTATCACCAACGCCTACAGAAACCGCTTCTCCCGCAGTTCCTGCGGTTAAATCTGCTCGAACTGGTGGCTTTTGGAGTTGGTTGAGTAGATTGTTTAAGAAGTAAGATTTTTAATGGAAGAAAAAAGGAAAAAACTAGAGGAACAACTAACAAAGGCAAAATCCAAACTCGAGCAAGCAATGAAGGAACAAGGCGAGGCTTGTGGTGACTCTTGTGACTGGCACGACAATAACGCCTACGATTTAGCTGTAAGTCTAACTGATACGTATAGCGCAATGGTGGAAGGTCTCAAGAAAGAAATTAAGGCTTTGAAATAAAGGAGACCCGTCATCCTGCCTGGACTGAAGGTCTCCTTTAATTTAGTTTAGCAAAAACATCAGAAAAATAAAGTAAACCTACCTTAGATACTTCTTAAGCGACTGTCTAATTACCTCCGACATGCTTCTACCTGTCAATTTTGACTCTTTTGTTATTGCGTCGTGTAGCTCCCTGGTAAGAGAAATGTTTGTCTGAACCATTGCTTCCGCCATTCTAAAACCTGCTGAGGGAAAAGATCTAGGGTCTCCATAATAAACATGTCCACCGTAACAAAATGCCCCACCTTCTTTTGGGTCTCCATTGCTTTCACGAATGTAATCAAAAAATATTTGTTTGGCAAATTGAAGTTGGTCGTTGAGGTTGGGACTGTGGGTTATCCTTAACTTGTCCTCGATAAATTCCTGGCTTGCCCAAACTTCAAATTCAGAGAAACGAGAAAGTTCTTTGTCTTCTGTAAAGGGAAGTAGCAAGGAAATTTGATAGAGTTCGGCTCCTCTTTCGTTTACGTTTCCTGCGTGGATCGCTTCACTACCGCTATTGAGTTTTGAAATTATTTCTTCTGCTGTCATAATCCTATTGTACAACTCCACAGTACAATGTCAAGCCACAATAATTTGGAAAAAAATTATAGTCACTTTCAAAGTGGAGGTACCTGTTTCTGTGAAAATATGGCTAAAAATCCGAAGAGTTAGCGTACTAAGAGTCATCCCTTTACTGGCTTCTCCTACAGCGGGTATACGGTTCTACAGGGACCCCCCGTATGGGAGAGAGGAACGAAAGAATAGGGATATGTGGTGTGTGTACGTAGAGACGTGGTGTCGCAGGGGAAGGGAGATTGTCCTAGGTAGGCTAAGACTTATATACGCAGATTTCTAAAGAGAGTGTAATTGGGGAAACGGAGAGGGGGTCGTGCGTAGGGTTGGGAATTAACTATATAAGAAGATGTCTTATGAACCATTATCTGAACATCCAACCCCACAAACATACAGACTCATAGTTGAACACATTACTTACTCAAATCTATTCCAGCTTTCTTTGCCATGTTACGGCAGGACGAACAGATGTTCTTCCAGCGCTTAAGATTCAACTTGCCCCACATGGGTAGTGAGCACGAATAACAATTCACAATGCCCCAGTTATGGCGAGCAATAGCCCACGCAACAAACTTTGAAACCTCAAAATGGTACGCACGAGATCGATAGCCTCGAAGAGCAAGAACTGCGTCTCTGATTGCTTTTTCTAAATCGTCAACTAAATATTTTCTTTGCGCTAGAAACGCCATTTTTTGTTCTTGCTTTCTACTAACGACTTTTCCTGCTCAGCCAACTTTGCCAACTTGGAAACGACCACCTCAATATTATCCAAAGACTCTGATAGTTTTTCCTCAGAGAATCGTCCAGGCTCAAGATCAAGAATGGTTTTGAGTTGATCGTCTACCATAGATATTCCCTGGTTAAGTTCCTTTAGTACGCCTTGAGCACGAATATCGGAGATCCTCTTTTGCAGGGCAGTGATTTTGTCTTTTAGCTCTTCGGTCATTTGAAAACTGAGTTACTAACTATCTCGGATACTTCATCTACCAACTTCTTGCCAAGTTCTGGATATTTCTTCTCAACAAGAGCAGTCACGCCGTCGTAGGTATTTTTGAGCAAGGCATCATTTATTTCTAAACCATGAGCGTCAACAATCTTCAACGTATTGTTGAAGTCGTTACTCAGTTCGTCAGGTGAGTCAAAAGACATTTTGGCGACCAAGCAGGCGCGAACAAACGCAGTAGTTGCTTCATAAAGGGATTGGATGGAATTAGTTTGGGACGTGGTCATTTGGCTTCAAACTTCAAAATAATTTTGTCTAGTTGTATCGTGAGCTTGTCGGCCTCGAGGGATATTTTAGCCATGCCTCCAAGAAGTTTTTGGAGTTGTTTGATTTGAAAGCCTGTCAGGATTGTTGGTTTAAGTTTTTCTATCATTTGGGGTTGTTACGGCCAAAACGCACTGTTCTGCTTTGGCTGATTTTAATAAGGTCAGCAGGAGTCAAGGTATGGATTTTGTGGTTTTTCATATAAATAGTGAGGGCGGCGCGGCCAGATTCACACCTAGAGCAAAGGTGTAATTCTTTTCTGGTATCTTTCTCGGCGAATGGCTCTCGGCAATTTACACAGGTAGCAATAGAGTAGTTCTTGCGCTTGGCATAGGCTTCTACTTCTGCCCTCTTGGAATCTGAAAATTGAGCTTGTCGTTCTTGGTGGAGGTAGTCAAAGCTGTTCATAAGGCGTCGAATATACTGGTGAAGTTTCTCGAGTAGTCTCTTGCTTGTCGGTACAACTTCAACATCACGTCAATTTGTAGATCGGAATCTTCGGCTTGTTCGGCAGTTTTGTCGACATTAAAGGAGTCTTCTAGTTTTCTAAATAGAATTTCAAACAGTGCTTGTTCCTGGATAACAACTTCTAACCCGTCAATCATTCTATGCTTGTTAATTTCTTTGTGCATTTCCTCTAGTGGGTCAATATAAGGGTAGGTGGCTTTGCTGATTCTTTTAACGAGACTTATGGGTAATTTTTTTGTCATTTGTGTTTTTTAATTTTTAACGGCTAATCGATTATTTGCGTTCATTTATTTGAGCTTCTTTCCAAAAAGTTAGCAGGAACCCCAAAAAGTAGAGGGCGAAAAAATTTACGAGAGTAAGAAACAAGTTTGGAAAGTTGAAGAATATCACGACTGCCAAAACTGCCATCTTCCAGTTAATTTGCTGGATCATCCAAGCTCGGAAGCCTCTTGAGGTTGTGTCGTATTTGGTCATGGGTTTTTGATTATTTAAGATTTTTAATAAAAGAAATGATTTCAGACCCTAGAAAACTGTAAGCACCTTGTCCATCAAAACCACCCTTGCCAATACGGCTAGGTTTAAGTTTTCCCTCACGGACGAATCTTTCAGCACGAACTCTACCAATTCCTAGGATCTTCCTGGCTTCCTTGTAGTTATAGATTGCGTTTCTTTTAATTACGGTTTTCTCCATGCTTAAAAGGTGTATTACCAAGAGCACAAAATCAATCCCCAACTGTTCGCCATATCCAGACAGTTAGAGGTACTTTGAGGCTAAATTGGGGCTTGCTTTTTTAATTTTAGTCCCATATAAGTATTGGTAGAGTCGCCTTAGAGAAGCAATCTCACTTGCGACCGAAAAATGAATCCGAAACGCTTTTATGCGTCTAGGTTTGTTGCTCGGTCGCTTTTTGTTGGTTGGGATAAGGAAAAAACTTTATCCGAGCCAATATGGCTCGAAGACAAAAGTTCTTGATAAGGATTGTGTCTCAAAAGAATGTGGGTGGCGGTCTGCCCTGGCTACCACCCCACTTCTTCTATTAAAAATTACTCGAAACTCTATGACAAATCTCGATATTTACTTAAGCTACTCGCTCGGATCGAATGACATTCGTTTTCTTGAGCTACTTAGGACTTTACCACGCTTTGAGTGGAATCAAAAGCAGACGGCGTTAGCCATCGACCTACATTTACACAAAACCACAGTGAACGAAATGATTCGCAGGCTTCACAAAAAGGGGCTTGTTTGGATAAGAAAACCAAAGGTTAGTGTTCCCATGAAAATTCGCCTCGCTATGAAGTTGAGAGGAGGGGTCCAATGAAAGTAACCACCGCCCAAAGGAAGTCGTTTTATGAATCTTGGAGGGAAACAATGTGGGACAGGTCACTAACCAGATGCCAATTAGTAGTGTTGTGGACAATCGCGGACACGAACTTTGAAACATTCTTCATGTCCCAAAGTACCATAGCCAAAAAAACTGAATATTCTCAGCCAGAAGTTAGTGAGGCAATAAACAGGTTGGCAGAACGTGGAGACATAATTATTCTCGAAAGACCAAAAGCTGGAAGCCACAAACCGCTAAAAATTACCTTGTCTGACGAGAGAAAAAAACTGTTCAGTAAGAAAAAGGATGGAGTTTCTCCTATCGCTACACCGATAGGTCATATCGCTCCACCGATAGGAGGAGAAAAAAACTCGAGCCTGTCCTATCGCTCCACCGATACTAACGATAGTAACGATAACAATATAACTCTCAGCGAGAGAGAAAGGCCTGAAAATAAATTTTCAAAGCCTCAAGGGGGAGGGGAAACTTTTTCCTTAGAAGACCTTGACTCTGTTGAGACTTCACGCTCTACTATCCCCGCCACTGCTAATCGCTTACTTACTGAAAACGCCGAAGTCCTTGACTCCCTCAATAAGAGGCACAACGCCCAGTGGCCCAGCAAGTCGGTCACTTGGTCTGAAAAACAGAGACTTCTAGTCGCTCAACGTATAGAAGAGAACGGATTGGTCGAAGTATTGACGATTTTTGAAAAACTCCCTAACCTCCCCAACTGGCAGTCTGGCTTTTTGGGAGCTTGTAAGAACCAGGAAAATTTCAATTCAGTTAAACAATCACACGAGGGAGCTAGGTCTGTTGGAAAAATGAAAATGTATCACCCTTGGTAACCTGAACAAACCTGAAAATTACAAACCATTAAAAAAACAACAAATGAGAAAAATCATTTTCGAATCAAAAAAACCAGTCTTCAATATCCAAGTAGACGGTAGACAGTGGATATTATCAAAATCAAAAGTTGATAGAACAGACGGACGCACCGAGTGGACAGACGACACTTATCACCCAAACCTCTGTAACTTGCTTGACGAATTAGCGGAAACGTATTTCAAAAACTACTCCAAAAAGGTAGATGACTTAAAAGACCTAGAAAAGTCAGTAATTAAAGTTTACAAGCTTATAGAAACAGTGAAGGAGAGACTTGGAGAGGCTCCTGGCGGGCTTCCAGAGACTTTCATGACCAATGTATCATCAACCCTATAAAAAACTCTGAAATGAAAAAAATTAAACAGAAGAAATACCGTTGGGAAACAGGTCTCTTTGGAGAGTACCTTGTCTTGAATTGGTTCCGCGGAGCAACCCAAGCGAAGAAACGAAGTTTCGATATTAGAGTTCCGACTCATGGATTCAATTATGGCTCTCAAACAAAATTAGAAGTAAAAACAGCAAGGCCAAGCAAGCAAGGCGGTTGGCAGTTTGATTTTTCTACCAGACTTCAAAGAAAAGCAAATTTTCTTACCCTCCTTTGCCTTGATGAGGAATGGAAGACCCAACGCATTTATTGGATAGACAACACTTGGGCACTTCCCAAACATATCTGGGTGAATGAGGGAATGGAGAAGTGGAGGCTGGTTTGACTAGCTCATTTAAACAACTGGATTATTCCAACGAAAACCTGTGCCACGGCTAGAGCCATGGTTGCCAGAGTCAACAAATACACTCTTCTTTGCAAAACGTCGTCTTTTTCGTCCAAGTCCAAAGTAACTTTGGTGAGTTTACGAACCTCCGATTTTACTCCAGATATATCCGTCCTAAGCTTTGTAACTTCTTGCTTAGTTTCATAAGCAAACATTGCGCTGGAAGCGGCCAAATCCGCGGCGTAGCCATTACCTGTTTCAATTCTTTTAAATGGTAGGTCTGGCATGAGGAAATTATACGCCCAGAGATAAGGTGTAAACTGTGGGTAAATGGAAAAAATGACACCAGAACAAAGAACCTTGTGGCTACTTTCAAGAATAGACATGTCACTTGAATCAATAGCTTCTACTCTTGGTCGCAAATTTCCTCCCTTCGGTGACCAAAAAGCAGTCAGCATGAGTGAAGAAATGGAAGAACAATGGAAAGAACAAAAAGAAGAACGTAGAAAGGATGATGAAATAGAGGAACTAAAAAAATCCAACATAATCAATACCAAAACTGCCAGAATCGCCGTATTTGGTTTATTGGCAACCGTATTGCTTGGAATTTTTCAACTTATCTTAAATTGGGTGGAGTATAAAAAACCTCAAAAACCACCAGTAGTTAATGTCCAGGTAGCTTCTCCAACACCAGAGATACTTTATCCACCTTCAAACGCACCCAAGTAAGTACTTCCCTTTTCTGATAAAATTAAGAAAAGGAAAATGAACACAGCAATTTATTTAAGGAAAAGCACTGATTCTGAAGATCGCCAACTCCTCTCTCTGGAAGATCAGCTCGCTTCATGTCTTGAGACAGCAAAGAGAAACAGCCTTAGTGTCGATCAGGACTCCGTATACTCTGAAAGCGCTAGTGCAAAAAAGTCTGGCAAAAGACCTATTTTCAGAAAAATATTAGATCAGGTCCACAAAGGAAAAATCTCCTCTATTGTTGTTTGGTCAGCGTCACGCCTAGCTAGAAACGCCTCTGAGGGCGGTGAGTTGGTTGACGCCCTAAATGAGAAGAAGCTGAAAATATTTCACCAAGGAGGAATTTATGACAGAGGGGACTCACTTCTTCTGCATATCGAGCTCGGTTTTGCCACGCAGTTTGTCCAAGGACTCTCAGACGATGTCACCAGAGGAATGAATTCCAAAGTTGAAAAAGGGTGGAGGCCAGGAAAAAGTCCAGTAGGCTATAAAAATAACGTTCACGAAAAAAAGGGAGAAAAAACCCTTTCCGTTGATCCTGAGACTGCCCCATACGTGAGGAGAATGTTTGACTTGGTATTATCTGGAAGAACAGTCGAGGAGACAAGAGAAATTGTCAGCAACGAGGGCTTTAGATTAACGGCTACTAATAAGCGTCCACGACGAGTAATTGGAGTGACCCAGTGCTACCGCTTACTCCAAAACCCTTTCTATTTTGGTTGGTACTTCTGGAAGAACGAAATGCGAAAAGGCAAGCACGAACCACTCGTTCCAAAATCTGAGTTCGATAGAGTTCAGGAACTTATTTCCAGTAGAGCAAACACCCACAAAATTAAAAATGACTTTTGGTGGATGGGATTGGTTAGGTGCAAGTGTGGTTCAGCGGTTACTCCTGAGACGAAGAATAGGAAACTCAAGAGCGGTGGTCACCAGTGGCATTCATACGCAAGATGTGGAAAGAAACATGGACCATGTGACGAAAAATACATTCCAGTTAAAGACTTCGAGACAGACCTACTAAACTTTTTAAAGGCAAACACCATCACCGAGGTCGCTATGAAGCGGATAAAGGACGAACTCACCGAAAGAAACGAGCGAGAATTTGAACTGGCTGAGAAAAGACAAAAGCAGGTGACTAGGTTGAAGAATGATATTTTTGAAAAGAAAAGAGAACTCTACGGCTTAAAAACGGAGGGACTAATTGGCGAAGAGGAATTTCTGAAGAGAAAGAACAAAATTCTTTCGGAAGAGGCTGGACTGAGTGAAGAAGATATTTCTCTCAAACTATGGTTAAAAGACGTCGAGACAGTTGCCTCATTTGCTTACAATCTCCAAAGGATATTTGATGAGGGAGACAACGAAACCAAGAAGAATATTTTTCAAATTATTGGTGCGGGATTTGTCTTGGACAGAGGACGAGTCTGGTGCAAGGTAAAAAACACGTTTGAAGCACTTAAGGAGTCGAGCCTAGTCGGACAGGAAGCCACGCATAAATTAGGCACAACTGAAAAAATCACTACCTCTAGGAGCGGGTGGGGGGAGTCGGACCCCCGTAATCAGATTGGAAATCTGGAGTAATACCGTTATACTACACCCGCTAGTAAAATGTATTTTATCAACCTATCTATTATCCAGCAAGTACCACATGGCAATAGCACCATAGGTTTTGTACGGGCTCCAGTTCTCAACCACAGTTATCATCTCTTCGGTCGTAGGATTGTCTTTCCCCAAATACTTTTTTAGCCCATTTTTTAAGCCCAAATCTCCCCAAGAAAAAATATTTTCTCTACTCAGTCTAAACATCAAAAACATTTCTGCAGTCCACCTCCCAATTCCTTTGACCTTAGAGAGCTCAGTGATCAATTCCTCATCCATCATTTTTTCCAGGTTTTCCAACTGCAAACTACCCTCATAGACTTTTTGTGCCAAATGGCGAACGCTCCTTACTTTGGCCCAGGAGAGCCCCACGTCTCTTATCGCTTGTTCTTCTAGCTTCAATAATTCTTCTGGCACTATCTTATTATTAAGAAGATTACTAAATCTTCCAAAGATAGCGTCTGCGGCTTTTCCCGCTAACTGCTGCCCAACAATTGTTTTACAGAGCGACTTAAAAATCAAGTTGCTATCTAGGACCTCATCACCAAACCAGTCAACAAAATTTATCTCCTTCAAAATTTTTACCAATGCTGGGTCTACTTTCTCAAAATGCCGCAAAACAATTTCTGTATCATTCATATCTAATTATCTCAAAATTTATTCCTAAATACGTTAGAAGTAAACTTTAAAATTAAATAAACACCAATCACTGCCGCAATTGTTACAACACTATTCCCCCATATATTATTAATGCCCAGTCTCAAAACAAAATAGGGGAAAGGATATATGACAAAGGCGTGAATAATGTATGCATATAATGAATTTTTGCCAAAAAGTAAAAACAACCACCCCAAATATTTTTCAATTTTTTCTTGAAAGCTGTAAAACAAAAACATCCCTGTTAAAAACCAGACCGGTGATAACAATAGTCTTCCCAATCCAAGTGTTTGTTTGTCAAAATAAAGGTTTAAAACGTTATTTTTTGCTATCAAAAAATTCCCCAGATAAACATTCTTAAAAATCTTTTCAAAAAAGAAAGCCGAAAAAATTGAAGCAAATAAGGATAAAACAAAAGTGCCATAAACAACAGTCTTTATTTTGTGTCGACTTGTCGATCGTATTACTATCCAAATCCGCTTAATGTTTTCGGCGTAATACCCAATAATTACTCCCAGATAAAATAAAACTTGAATTGCTAAATAAGCATTTTCACCCCGATTGTGCCATAAAATCAAATTAATAGGTAGTAGTACATACCACCAACCTTTTTTCAAAAAAAATAAATAAAGAGGAGAAAGTAGCAAAAACACAGAATAATATGGCAAAAAATCTGCCCACCCGTAGGTATACCGCAAGCTAAATGTTTTATAAAAAAGATCAAATAAATTATTCCAATTTACAATCCACAAACCCTCTTTTGTGGCTCCTACTGGCATTAAATTCCCCCAATAAGTAAATAATAAGGTCAAACATGCTGTCCACAAGTAAAGTTTAATTGCTTTACCAGAAAGTTTCTTCCAAACCAAAGTAAAACTGTTTTTTATTTTTTCTTTATACAAATAACCAGTAAAAAAACCAGAAACAATAAAAAAACCTTCTGCCATAGAGACCCAAAGTTTTGTAGCGCCTGTAAATATAGCCAAAAAATTTGGATACAGAGCCAAATGATTAACTATTATTCCAAATATAAAAAATCCCCTCATCAAATCAAAAACTATCAATCTCTCCTTTACCTTTTTGGCAGACATTACTATTTAGTATGGCACACAAAAATGAAAATTAGCTGAAGATATCCCAATAAGCTGTTAAAATAGACAGTTCATGGCTCAAGATAACGTTGTTATCCGTTTTAACGGAGTATCATTTTCGTACGGAGATAAAAAAATCATCCTAGATGAAGCTAATTTTAGCGTACGCAAAAACTCCATTGTTACCATTATTGGTCAAAACGGTGCTGGGAAAAGTACAATCTTTAAACTCCTCTTGGGCAAACTAAAGCCTCAAGGTGGCAAAATTAGTCTCGAAGCCGGAGCCACTATTGGTATTGCCGAACAAATGATCACAGCCGACAAATTAGAACTTACTCTTTTGGAGTACTTCAAAATGGCTCTACCCCACGTCGAATACGGTATAGAGGGAGATATTCATAAAATTCTCAATGTTGTCAACCTCGATCTCCCAATCACCAAACAAGTCAAGGATCTATCTGGTGGGCAAAAAGCTCGTTTGCTACTAGCTTACGCCTTAATCTCAAACCCTGACGTTCTTCTCTTGGACGAGCCAACCAACAATCTCGACAGTGTTGGTATTGAACACCTAACTGGTTTTTTAATGAATTACAAAAAAACTTGTATTGTTATTTCCCACGATTCCGATTTTTTAAACGCTTTTACCGATGGTGTTTTAAACTTAGACGTTCACACCAAAAAGGTAGAGCAGTTTGTCGGTAACTACTACGACGTTTTAGAAGAAATGGCCGCCAAGCTAGAACGCGACCGCATGTTAAACACCAGGTTGGAAAAAAGTATTAAGGATCGCTTTGAAAAAATAAATAAACTTGGTGGCAAAAGTGTTGCCATGAACCAACTAGCGAGAAGAATTCGTGAGGATATTGAACAAGATAAAGAAAGTGTTGTTGATATGCGCAAAGAGGATCGGACTATTCCCACCTTCACAATTCCAAACCAAGAATTTGTCGGCTACATTATCAAGATAAACTCGATTTCTTACCTTAAAGGTCGAGTTTCTGAAAGCAAAAATGTAGATATCCAACTTTCCAAAAAAGATCGTTTGATAATCAAAGGACCAAATGGAATTGGTAAGAGTACCCTCCTCAAAGCCATATTAGATGGTAGGGGAGCTGACATAAATCCCAAAATTCGCATTGGTTACTACAGTCAAGATTTTTCTGAGCTTAATTTTCAGCAAACCGCCTTTGATTCACTCATGGAGGTCTCCCAAATCAAAAAATCACAAGAAGTTTATGGAGCTGCCGGTAAATTTATGCTCACCGGGGATCTGCTAAATAACAAAATAGAGTCCCTTTCTGAGGGCCAAAAGGGCTTGTTGTGTTACGCCAGATTCTTTCTTCAAGAGCCAGGGCTCTTAATTTTGGACGAGCCGACTAACCACATCAATTTCCGCCACCTTCCCATTATTGCCAAAGCCATAGATAGCTACGAGGGCCCAGTTATACTCGTTAGCCATCTTCCTGAATTTGTCTCCCAAATCAAAAATCTCAGCGAACTCAACCTAGACAGATAACGTCATTGCGAACCGCACAAAAAGACCCCATCTCTGGGGTCTTTTTAAAATTCTTAACGAATTTATGCTAATTTAACGTTCTTTGCACTTGGTCCTTTTGGTCCTTGTTCAATATCAAAGGTTACAGCTGCACCTTCTCTTAACTCTTCAAAGGTTACTCCAACGAGGTCGTTTGAGTGGAAAAATAAATCTTTCTCTTCGCCTTCTCGGGAAATAAAGCCAAAACCCTTTTCCTCAACTTTCTTCTTAATTGTTCCTGTCATAATATTTTTGATAGAAGTTTTTTTAAATAATTTGTCTCTATCCTTTACAGAGGTCATTCTACCACGATAAGAGCTCTACCCCCCAACTAATATTTTTATTGTCTAAAACTGTAATATGATTAGTCATCATGACCAAAACCAAGCAAAATCCCAATTTAGCCTTATGGTTTTTAGTTTTTGGTCTTGTTTTGGTGTTTGGTTCACTTTTTGTTAGCTTTAGGGCTACCAAAAAATTTCACAACCAAATACAGGTTCCAGAAAGACAAACAAATGTTAGTGATATCAGAGAATGGATGACGATTAAGTATCTTTCCAAGGTTTACAGTGTGCCTCAACCATATTTAGAATCTGCCTTGGGAATAGAGCCAGGTCAATATAGCAAAGCCAGCCTTCAGCAAATAGCCAAAGGTAAGAATCTAAACCAATCAGACGTCATCCACACACTTCAAAAGGCCATCTCAGAATTCCAATTAACTCATCCCTTGCCTCCCTCAAACAAATAAATGGATTTTGTACTCAATCAGCTTCTCACCTTTATTCTTATATATGGCTATCCCGTTATTATTGGTATTTTTGTCCTCGCGTATCTAGGAATACCGGTTCCCTTGAGTGCTGCCATTCTTGCTTCTGGCGCCTTTACTTCCTCAAACACTCTTAATCTGTATATTTTATTGCCGCTTGTTTTTATCTTGTCTTTTTTGGGAGATACCACGCATTACTTTATAGGTAAAAAATGGGGAAATATGCTCGTCGCCAAGTACCCCAAAAAGCTCGGCTTAATTACAGGTAAACAAAAGGGGTTAAAAAACTTTTTCAATAACTGGGGCGGACTACTTATTTTTACCTCTCGTTGGCTAATTACTCCTCTTGGTATCCCTGTTAATCTTATTTCTGGTCTAAATAGTTATTCTTTTACCAAATACCTCTTTTGGGTCGGAACAGGTGAGTTTTTGTGGACTGGTATCTACATTTTTTTGGGCCGATACCTGGGAGGTAATTGGGGGAGTATTTTGGAATACACCAATCAGGCACCATATCTTTTTCTTTCCGCTCTGGGTGGGGTTCTCTTTATTGCTTTTGGTATCAAGTTTTGGAAAAGTAAGGGCTAAATCTTCAGGTGCTTCTCGCCTCAGGACCGGGCTCAGCAAGATCGTTACCTGCCCGCAAGTGCTGAAGCACTAGCTTCTGCAGGCGGGCGAGCTTGCTTCCGCCTTTCGAGTCCCGTAACGATTAACCAAATAAAAATCTCCCGACAAGCAAAGGATTTTGTATTTGGGCTGAGGTAAGGCAAATCGTTAGAAATATTTACAATTGTATTTTTCTCAATTATCATTTGAAGGTTCCTTCGGTATAAAAATTATCTTCATGATTATCACCTTTTAGTGCGTGTCGATGTTTTATGGCACAACTATATATTTCAGTTTGATTACCAACGGCTTTTGCGAAAGCCAAAATGCCATTAGCATACTCACAGTAGACACAATTTAGTTTTTGTAAAAGATTGAGTTTGGAAAGATTCCATCGTTCCATTACAACATAATTCTTCTTCTTGATTTTAGGAATTCCAAGGGCCGTGAAGTATATTTCTTGATAGATACTTGTGGAAATATCCAGTATAAAAATCGGCACGATCATAGTGTAGATTGCTATGGTTCCAAGTGGAAATAGAATAGGAACAATTTTAAGAGTTTTGCCCTTTTCAACAACAAGAATAGGATTCTTAGTTTTATCTGGCATTGCTTATCATACCCTATATTGATACACATAATTGTACTAATACTTATGACTCTCAAGCTAGTTCGGATTGTTGAACACAGGATATGTCTGCTATCTCTGATATGTTCGAATCTCGTTATGTCCTGATAAAAATAAATCCACCATAAAAGGGACTTATTTCTATTGGGTGGGGTAAGGCAGATTGTTAGAAATATGTATGCATGAGAGAGAACACTATTCAATGCCTCGCTTTGCCATTTTGTACCAGTACAAGTCTTCATTCCCGTGACTGATCTGTGCCCACATCTTATCCATATTGGGCATATGAGAAACAGAACACATTACATGCCCTTGGGTCTCATTCCCAACATGGATAGGTGCGGGAACATTGATGCTAAAACTACCACCATCATTACCAGCACTGTCTAAACTAGTTATTTTTAAAGCTAATCCAAGACCAAACTGAAAAATACCTTCAAATCTTTTATAGCTTCCAAAGCCAGATCTGCCAACAATAACTCCTTTCTTCCCAACCTTTACCAACTCCTGAACCATATTTTGCCAATCAGCAACTTCTTCAATAGTCATAAGTCTATCTGGGTCAGTGATTTCCATTTTCTCCTTATCAAATATCTGGCTAAAACCACGAGGATCATTTATTAATAAATTCAACGCCATGGATTCTTCTGTATTAACTTTTTTTCTCTCAGATCTTATGGATGACAAAGCATCTTCCTCAGAACCAATTTCTTCACCAAGTCCACCCGCAAGAGCCATAACTAATTTTTCCATATCCTCTTCCGATAATAGCTCACGCTTCGGATTAACTTGTACGCCAAATGTATATCTATCAAGTTTTATGGGAACATGAATACCGTCTAGATATATTGTGTAACAGGTCCATAGGTTTTGTTTTAGTAATCCTAAATTTGCATCAAACTTAAGCCAGGTATTTGTATTCTCAGTAGAATTCGCTATTAGATTCATAAATCTATTACGGTCTTGGTATCGCTTGTGAAATTCAGTCCATTTTTTACTTAATACCTTTAAACTTTCTTCGTCCAATCCTGGTAACTCCAACTCTGCATTCTTTGACAAAGACCACAATTCTGGAGACTCATTTGCCAGTGCAACTTCTTTCTCTAATATTCCATTTATTGCATTACCAACCAATTCGGCGTTTGATTGACCCCACTCTCCCGAAGTGGCGTGTTCAATTTGTTTTTTGATTCTAGAACGTGGGTCTTCGTCTGGTAAGTAGTCTAATGGCATTTCTTAGTTTAACATCCAAATTCTAATCTATTCTGAATCTTCTGCTGGCGCAATTCGTACGCCATGTCCAAAAGACTCATCATAAATGGGGGGGGTATAGTCTTTGCCTCCAGTGAGAATGTGAGCTAGCTCATAAATTAGTTCTGAAAAACCCTACCAATATGGGCTCGAATCCTCACGAGATTGTCTACTTTCAAAGAAACATTTTGATCCAAAACGTTCACAATATCATCCATAAAGTCTGGGTTTTCATCATGGTAAATAGAATTTAGAGTATAAAAACCAGATGACTTAAACTCACTAATCATCGACTTTAAAACGTCTTTCCCAAATTTTGATTTTAGCCTTGTCTCCAATCTTCCCAATACTCTCACTGGATAAGTTTCAATTGCATAATCTATACACCTAGCCACCATATAAGCTATTGTCACATCCAGGTTTCTTGAGCTTTGTCTACTATCTTCATCTTTAGATTCTTCAATATTCATCATTTCTTTCTTTTTCTGAGATACCAATGACTCAATTTCTCGGACCACTGCTTGAAAGTCAGCAACAGTTAGTTCATTCCCAGATACGGCTTCAGCAGTCCGAACAAAAGACTTGACTGTTTCACCCGATTCAGATCTTATGACATCAACCTGCAAAACAGTATCTATCATTAGATTAAGTACATCAGTATTTGGTACTGAATCCACCAACTGGCAGGTACCCGATATATTGAACACATAGTGAATTACCAATTGTTTAATCT
>CAZPFY010000019.1:0-16040 GCA_964586045.1 uncultured Pseudomonadales bacterium
ATTTTTGAATTGATTCTTTTGGATCTGGATAATTACCTAAACTTTGACTCATTTTTCGGCCATCGGTTCCCATACAGACACCGGTAACAATGACATTTTTAAAAGCGATACTGTCATTTAAGAGATTAGAGATAACGTGAGTAACGTAAAACCAGGCTCTAAGCTGTCCTGTATATTCAACTATAAAGTCCGCAGGGAAACTGTTAACAAAATCATCTTCATTTTCAAACGGATAATGGCCTTGAGCGTAAGGCATGGACGCCGACTCAACCCAACAATCAAGAACTTCAGGAATACGATGCATGGTTTGGCCACACTTGTCGCAGTCGATTGTAATAAGATCAATTTCTGGTCTGTGCAGCTCAGTAATTTTTTGGCCAGAAGCCTTTTCGATTTCAGCAATTGAGCCAAAAACTTTTCTTTCGCCACAATTGCATTCCCAAATGGGCATAGGGGTTCCCCAGTAGCGAGATCGGCTTATACACCAGTCTGGGGCAGAATCGATTCCTAGCTCAAATCGACCATGTTTAAAGTGTTCAGGGACCCAGTTTATTTCTTCATTTGTTTCCTTTAGGCGAGATTTGACATTTTGGACATCAATGTACCAGGCGACTTGGGCCTTGTAGAGCAGTGGGGTTTCGCAGCGATAACAATGAGGGTAGCTGTGAGTAATAGTTTCTTGGCGGAACATTAAGCCTCTTTCGGCTAAGTTTGCAGAAATTAATTTATCAGCTGATTTAAAATATTTTCCGTTTGCAACTTTTATGACTGGGTCTAGCATGCCGTTATCGTCAACCGAGTTAATTTGAGAAAGGTTGTTATCCTTGCCGAGCTTAGTATCATCTTCGCCAAAACCAGGTGCAATGTGAACAATGCCAGTGCCATCCTCCAGAGAAACAAAATCAGCAGAGTAAACCTTATGATCGTTTGGACTGGGAACATAGTAATCGTAAAGTGGAACATATTCTTGACCAACCAAGTTGCTTCCCAAAAATTCATTTACTATTTGGTATTTTTCCTGTTGAAAAACTTTTGGCAAAAGATCTTTAGCAAGTATCAAAGTCTCTTCCATAACAACAACTTCGGCATAAGTGGTTTGAGCAGAAACCCCTAAAGCAAAGTTGGTTGGCAAAGTCCAAGGAGTAGTGGTCCAAGCAAGCAAGAAAGTATTTGGTTTGTCCTTTAGAGGGAATTTTATAAAAACGGACGGATCAGTAACATCCTTGTATGAGTTATCCATGGCGACCTCAAAGTTGCTTATAGGACTAGAACAACGAGGACAAAAGAGAGAGACCCTGTTCCCCTTGTATGTTTTATTTTTGTCATAAAGCTGTTTGAAGACCCAGATGACGGACTCCATGTAATTGGTGTCCATGGTTCGATAGGCGTTTTTTATATCCACCCAACGACCAACATGATCGATATACCAATCCCATTCCGAAGAAACATTTTTAACATAAGATCGGCAGGCATCAACAAATTTATCTACACCCAGTGTTTCAATTTCTTTTTTAGAATTGATATTAAGCTGTTTCTCAACCTTGTTTTCTACAGGAAGGCCATGGCAGTCCCAGCCCCAAACACGCTCAACTCTTTTGCCTTTCATGGTTTGGTAGCGAGGGATAACGTCTTTGACTATGGACCCCAGAAGATGACCGTAGTGGGGTAGGCCGGTTACAAATGGCGGGCCATCGTAAAACCGAAAAGAGTTCTTTTTATCTCTATTTTCAACAGATTTCTCAAAAATTTTATTTTGCTTCCAGTAATCAACTATAGAATTTTCTACATCTTGGGGGACATAGTTTTGAGCAAGAGGATTAATTTTGTTATTTTCGGACTTCATTACCCAATTATTATATAGCAGATGGATTGCCACGGCTCGAGTACGAGACTCGCAATGGCGGAAGATGTATGATGGAGATAATTAATATTTAATAAATAACATGACTGGATATTTTGGCCACATTGAAGAAGAAACTATAAAAAACGAGAATTTTAGAAAAGTTCTCTATACAGGCAAGCACGCTCAGTTAGTAGTTATGTCCTTGCTCCCAGACGAAGAAATTGGCATGGAGGCTCATGAGAGTGTTGATCAGTTTTTTCGTTTTGAAGTAGGGGAGGGGAAAGCAGTTTTGAATGGTGAGGAAGTTTTATTTAAAGCAGATGACGTTTTGATAATCCCTGCAGGAACGAACCATAACATTATTAATACTTCAACGTCTGACAAACTAAAGTTGTATACCGTTTACTCCCCTGCTAATCATCCCGAAGGTACGGTTCATGCGACAAAAGCAGAAGCTATGGCGGCAGAAGAAGCGGAGCATTAGCCGTCATTGCGAGATTTGAACGAAGTGAAAACCAAAGCAATCTCCGAGAGTGAGGTTTAGTCTAGGTGGCGGAGACTGCTTCGGTTTGGGGTACCAAAACTCGCAGTGACGTAGTTTTTTTGCAAAAAAAATGACCTGTTTGAGTTCATACTCAGACAGGTCGATTGACTTAAGGAAAAACTACAAGCGTTACCTTACTTGCAATGCTCGGATCACAATTAACGGTGATTGCGTTTTGGTTTACTGCAATTTCAGCCCCCATCGTTGAGGCAGTTGATTCAACTACCAGCAAGACTTCAGCTGCGCTGCCAGTGTCAATTGGCATGCCGCAGGTGCTTTGTCCGACTATGGTTGTGCCACTTGTACTGGAGATAGTGCTCCAGAATCCGGACTTGCCAACGATTCCACCATGTTTTACCCAAACTGCATGGAGATAAGTTTGTCCTCCTGAACTTGATGTCTGAGTATTTTCTGTTGATGGCAAGGAGACTGATTGGGTCGCCACAGATTCTTGCACAACAAGCGTGGGTATTGAAATACTTGTAGGAGTAGCCTCAAGTGGGACCAATATATATTCCTCTGGTGCTGTTGGAATAGGTTTTTCAAAAACTATACCATTTGGTTTTAATATGTAGTTATTAACCACCATTACAATAACAAACAAAAAAACCAAGACGAGAACCACGCCAGATATAATGCCAGAAAAACTATTTGTTCCGCCAGACTGCTTCCTTTTATACCACTCTCTTGCAGAAGATTTTGCGCCATCTTCAGCATGTTTCAATTCGACTTCGTGAAACAGATGTTCTATTCGCGCATTATCACTTTGTGTCATCCCTCGTGGAATATTTGGACTTTTATAAAGACTCATGGCAATACCCCCGACAACAGCAACGATAACAAAAACTATTATAAATAGTAAGGCCGCAGACATAAAATTCTCCTTTTTTTGATTTTTATCCCCTATTGGGGTGTTTGTGCGTGGCCAAGAGTGGCCCGTAATTGGAGGGATTTTAGCACAAAATAGCCTTAAAGTCAAGTGCTATGGGATATTCCCAAAGCCAATAGCGTCTGGAGCGTGGTTTTGGTGGCTGAGCATACTACCAGGAAAAACGACAAAGCTGCCGTAGCGAGCCTTGAGAGAGCTCAGAGAGGCACTTACCTTAACCTTCTTGTCTTCATTACCAAAAAGATCAAGCTGAAGCGAGCTGGAGCTTGAGAGCAAAAAGCAGGTAAGGGAAAGGTTGCGGACAGGAAGACTTGGAAAGCTGTTTAAGGTTTGTAAAGCTAATTTGTAAATATCGGCAGAGCTGTAAAGAGAGAGGATAGTTTTAAAGCTTTTGTGGTGAAACTGCCTATTTTGGTAATAAACACTCAAGTGAAGCCCGTGAGCCAAAAAATTATTTTTTTGGAGGCGAATACTAATTTTTTCGGCTAGTTTAGCCAAGACTGTTTCTACCTCTGAATGACTAGAGCTGTCCCTGGGAAGGGTGTAGGTATGACCAATACTTTTGGTTTTTTCAGAAAATAGTCCCGAATCAAAACCTCTAAGGCGACGATACCAATGAATAGCCAGAATAGATCTAAAGGCTTTTTGGAGCTTGCTTGCATCTGACAGGTAGAGATCAACGACGGAATCTATTCCAGACATATTTAATTTTGTAGCTATTTTACTAGCTATGCCGGTAAGGTCGGTTAATTTTAACTTTTTATATACCTCCAAAAAGTTTTCTTTGTTTATTTCTTCCAAGCCATCTGGTTTTTTTAGATTACTGGCTATTTTGGCCAAGTAAATACTGGGAGCTAGACCAATAGAAACAGTGAGGTAATCCCCTATTTCATTTTTGATTCTTTCTTTTATTTCTTTGGCGATCAAAAAAAGATCGGGCAGCGAAGAGTGTTTTGAAAAATCGACAAAGAACTCATCAATAGACTTTGGGTTTACTAGAGAGCTGTAGTCATAAAGGATTTTTTTGATGGCTTTGTGGACAAAACGATACTTATTGGGATCGGAAACTAAAGTATAAAGATTGGGAAATATTTTTTTGGCTTCGCTGAGCCTCATACCAGTTTTGATACCTAATTTTTTGGCGTCTACAGAAGCTGCCAAAACACAACCATTGCGACCAGGGTAAGCTGTAACAGCTATTGGTTTATGACGCAAAAGTGGATTGGCCTGTTGTTCGACGGTAGCAAAACAAGAGTTGATATCCAAATAGAGAAAACAGGAACCTTGAGAGTTGAACTGGAGGTTAGTTTGGTAAGCCATCGGAGATTTCTTCTAAGGTCCAAGATAAATTTTCAGTATCAAAGCGAAGACGAAAAAAAAGATTATTACTTATTAGAGAAAAAATGTGAAATAATTTGCGACCATCTCGAAAACAATGCCTTAACCCTACCTGAGTAACTGGATATAAATGATTTTTCCAAAAAATTTGCTGAGGTTTGGCTCTACCAACTCGATGATCAAAAACCATTTGAATAGAAACTTGTTCGGATAATGTTTGGGTCATATGTTTACTTTACCAAATATTACCCGAATGTCAATTATTTCGTCATTGCGCGTCTTGTACTCAAGCCAAAGCAATCTATCCCCTCTGGATCGCCACGTCGCTTCGCTTCTCGCGATGACCGAGAGGTGCAAATCTCGTCGTTAATTAAAACATCAAAAAAAAGAGTCCTGCAAAAAGCAAGACTCTTGGGTGATTAACGAAGTTCGGGCAGGTAAGTAACATAGACGAGAATATGGGTTCCCGGAATATTGTTACAAACCGTGTAGGTGTCGCCTTCTCGAGTAATGGTGATGTCGTCCAGATAAGGGACAGCGGTGCCAATCTTGACGTCGAAGCCGGAATTAACAGTAAGGGGTGAGCAGCCGAAGCCAAATTCTGTAGTAACCCCATCACTGTCAGCAGCTACCCGATAGGGGTGATTGTAACCCTGCTTTATGCGAGGGGCATCTGCAAGTAAAGTTTCGTTGCGAGTGTCAGGAACGGCTGTGGCTGCGGGGGCAGACTGATCAAAGACGCCGCCAATAATTGGTCCGAGGATCATGAGAGCGGCAATAACCACAATGGAGACGAGAACGAGAATTAGAGCGTACTCAACCAAACCTTGGCCTTTTTCTTTTGGCTTGAAAATCATGTTTACTCCTTTTAAGTGTTCTGTTTGAATTCAGACTCTATTATACTACAGGTTATTTATCGGTGCGCTCAACAGAGATGGTACACTCCCCTACCATGGCAGCTATGGCTCCTATACCGGCAAAAACAGGAAGCAACATGGTACCTACAACACCAGCTGTTAAAGGAAACTCAAAAAGAATTTTGCTTTTGCTATTTTTTATGACAACGTGGCGAACATTTCCTTCTCTGATGAGATCTTTAATTGTTTTAAGAAGATCTTTTCCCGAAACTTTTATTTCTTCTTTGACAAAATTTGATTTCTTTTTACTTTTTTTTATCACGGTTAATATTTATTTCTTAAAAATGTAGGGATGTCCAAATCATCTTCGATACTTACTTCCTGATGATTAACTTTGTATTTGCTTGTTTGTGCGGGAGGCGGAGTTTCATTTTTTATCTCGATTGGTTTGGCGACTTCCTTAGGCGACTCTTCTTGAGAGGGAATAAAAAAACTAGTACTTCGCGGCGAGGAGCCAAAGTGTCTGCGAGCTTCATCAAAACCAGCAGCGATGACAGAAATCTGAACGTCGTCGTCCATATCGTCTCGAATAGAAGCGCCGAAAATAATATTAGCATCAGGGTCAGCCGACTGAGTAATAATAGTAGCCGCATCATTGACTTCATTCATCGTCAGATTTTTGCCCCCGGTAATATTAAAAAGAATTCCTCTGGCGCCTTCAATACTTACCTCAAGCAAGGGAGAGCTAATTGCCATGTTGGCGGCGAGCATGGCTCTTTTTTCGCCAGTGGCCCGGCCGACACCCATTAGAGCCGATCCGGCGTTGGTCATGACAGCTTTGACATCTGCAAAGTCAACGTTAATAAGACCAGGAACGGTAATAAGGTCCGAGATACCCTGAACACCTTGTCCCAAAACAGAGTCGGCGGTTTTGAATGCTTCTAGAAGCGATTGATCTTTTTTAACAACGTCCATTAAACGCTGATTAGGAATAACGATTAAGGTGTCGACGTTATCTTTAAGTTTTTCGACGCCTTCTTCGGCCTGAACTCTTCGTCTGGCGCCTTCAAACAAAAATGGCTTGGTAACAACAGCGACGGTCAAAGCATTAATTTCTTTTTTAGCAATTTCGGCAATAACGGGTGCAGCTCCAGTACCGGTACCGCCGCCTTCACCCGCGGTAATAAAAACCATATCAGCACCGAGTAAAACCTCTTTTATTTTTTCTCGAGATTCTTCGGCGGCAGTAGCTCCCACTTCAGGATTTGATCCCGATCCCAACCCTTTGGTATTTTTTTCGCCTATTTGAAGTTTAACGTCAGCTTTTGAAGCCAAAAGGGCTTGCATATCGGTATTAACAGCAATAAATTCGACGCCTTTAATTTTCCCAGATGAAATCATAGAGTTAATGGCGTTGTTTCCCCCACCGCCCACTCCCAAAACTTTTATTTTGGCGAAAGTATTTGTGTCTGGTTTTACGAGTCCCACTTTATGGTAAAAAAGATTTAATAAAGTCGATTACCTTGGTGGCAGCTTTCTGCCCAGGAATCCCCTTTATCATACCAGAGAAGTTAAACCCTGAACTACTTTGTTCGTTTTTGTTTTTATAACCGTAGAGTATTAACCCAACAGAGGCAGAAGAAATTGGAGTACTTACTTCGTCAATCATGCCAGATAATCCGGTAGGGGTGCCAATTTTTGCTGGTAACTGCATAATTCGCCGACAGCTTTCAGTGGCCAAAACAGTTAGCGAGCCTCCACCAGTTAGAACAACACCGGCTGGCGATTGGCCCTGAAACCCAGACTGTTTAACGACCTGGTTGACCATGGTAAAAATTTCGTTTAACCTGGGGCGAATAATACCCTCCACAATTGTTTTGCGAGAAACTGTTTTAGCTTCTTCGCTAATGCCGAGTTTAAGCAAATCGATTTCGTCCCCTGACTTGTGATCTTCTTCGACCTTTTCACCTTTTGGTTTTGAAACATAGTGTTTAATTTTTTCTGCACTATCAACGCTTATTTGCAAACCAATAGCAAGGTCGTCGCTAATTTTTTTGGCACCTACAGGTATGACCGATGAATAAACACAGGAGCCTTCCAAAAAAACACAGACACTTGTTGTGCCGCCACCAATATCGACAAGTATAACGCCAAGATCTTTGTCGGTTTCGGTTAGTACAGCTTCCGATGAGGCCAATCCAGTAAACACAATACCGCTAACATTAATACTCAAATCGCTAACACAGCGAGTAACATTTTTAATTGCAGGAGATAGTCCAGTTATTAGGTGAGCCTCGGTCTCCAATCTTATACCTGACATGCCAGTGGGATCCTTAATGCCTTTTTGACTATCAACAATAAATTCACTTGGCAAAACGTGGATTATTTCTCTTGAAGTTGGTAAGGAAATGGCTCTGGCAGCTTCGATTACCCGAAAAACATCATCGCTCGTGATTTCTTGCTCTGTTTCTCTAATAGCGACTAAGCCATGAGAATTTTGAGATTGAATGTGTTCACCAGATATTGAAACATAAGCAGCTTCCATACCAAATCCAGCCATTCTCTCTGCGGACTCAACACAGTCGGTAATGGCACCGACACATTCTTCGATATTTACGATTTGACCTTTTTTTACACCACGACTCGGTACGGTGGCTACACCAACAACATTTATTTTTTGAGTGTCTTGCGAAGGTACTGTTATCAAACAGGTAATTTTACTGGAACCGATGTCGATTGAGTTTATGCCTGTTGTTTTTGCCATGTTTTATCGTATTATTGGATTCTTAAATCTTAAATCTATAGTTTTTGGATCTTTTTTCATTGTAGTAAGAAAACTTAATGATTGCAAAGCCTCCACTAACTGATCTTCATTATATTGCACTGAGGTTATAATATCAGGTTGATTATCTCTACTCAAGAAAACTGTTTTCCCCAGAATATAAACCCAATCTAGAGTAATGTACTTATCAACAATTTCAAGCAAATTATAGATCGATTTAAACTCTTCCTTGTTTGGCTTGTCTTTAAAGAAAAATATTATTTTTGAACTATCTGAAGATATAGGAGTTATTTCTCCACCGTACCACAACTTAAAGTCAACGTAGGAAAAATTATTTTCTAGATCCAAAATTTCTTGGCTTGGTTTTTTGAAAAGCACGGCAGTGTCGGTAGATTCTGGAATTTTATTAAAGCTTAGAGTGGGGTACTCCTTAACAACAACCAGTCTAATTGAACGGAAACTTTCTTCGGTTTCTAGTTTAATCTTGAGATTTCCAAAAAGTTGATAGTGGACAGCTAGACTTTTTACGGGACGGATTTTGCTTAGTTCTTGGATTAGTAACTGTTTACTTAAGACAAAAGCGCTTGTTCCTCGGTAACGATTTAGAACGAGCAGCACCTCTTCGTCGCAGGGGCCAGTGGCACTAAGACAAGAGACATTTTTTATTTTAAAAAAACTATAAGCAAAAACGGAGAGAGTTGCGATTAATAAGACAAAAAAGAGACTAAGAAGTTTAGTGTATCTCCTCTTGAATGATTTCAAAAATTCTTTCAGCAGCATCGTTTTTTATTTTTACTGGTAGCTTTCGCTTTGGTAATTTACTAAAAGTGTTAATGGCATTCAAGAGATTGTCCGAGGTGAGATTTTTTTCATCCATAACCAAGCTCTCAATTTTGGCTTTGGCAAGCTCTGCGTTTAAAGCCTGCTCCTGGTGTGAAGCCCAAGAGATAGGAACGAGAATTGACTTTTTGTTTAGCAAAATCAGCTCATAAATAGCGTGAGCACCGGCCCTGCTAATGACTAAGTCAGCCGACCTCAAGTAGGTAGCTGAGTCTTTACCAAAAAAATAAGGTGAGTATTGATATCTGGAGCCATACGACCCCAACCGCTCTCTGACTCTCCTGGCTCTATCGAGGTCTTTTGTCAAAACATTTGAACCTACTTGGTGGACAACAGTGAATTTTTTTACCAACTCTGGTATTAAGGGAAAAAGAGAATTGTTAATTATGTGAGATCCTTGCTTGCCGCAGGTAACAAAAAGTAGCTTGGGGTGAAAAACTTTACTATTATTTGGATCGATGATTTCTTTTCGAACAGGTAAACCGACAACTGCTGATTTGTCTTGGGGATAGTTTTTAAGCGACGAATCGTAGGTTAAAAGAATTTTTTTAACAAATGGCGTGATGGCTTTATTTGCCCACCCAGAAACAACGGTTTGTTCGTGAGTAAGGCAGGGTATTCTCAAAAACCAGCCGACAATAACTACCGGGACGGCCATATAGCCACCAGAGGAAAAAATAAGGCTTGGCCTGTATTTGAGTAGGTAATATAATGATTGCAAAAAACCAAAAAGAATTTTTACCATCTCCAAAAAATTAATCTTTTTGTAGAAACGGCCTGTTTTTAGTTCTTGAAACTCAATTTTTGCCAAACTAACCTCCTGATATTCTGCCGACAAACTTTTATTATCGCCTGGATTAAATTTGTGCCCCAACCACAGAACTTGAAAACCATTTTTTTGGACTAGCTTGGCGACTTCTAGGGTACTATTGTGATGACCACCGGTAAAAACAATTAGTTGTTTCATACGTTACGAGATACGTTAATAAGCAAACCTAAAGCAATAAAGTTGGTTACCAGAGAGGATCCTCCGTAGGAAATAAAGGGTAAAGGAACTCCTGTAAGAGGAATAAGAGCAACCATAGAGCTTAAGTTGACAAAAATCTGAACTAAAAACAAAAGAGAGACGCCACTGGCGAGGAGCTTGTCGAACTTGTCGCGGACCATTAAGGCCACCTTAAACGATGAATGCAACAAATAAACTAGCGAAGAAATAATAAAAGTGGCGCCCACAAACCCAAACTCCTCAGCAATAATAACAAAAATTGAATCCGTTGTCGCTTCTGGTAAAAAAGCATATTTTTGCCTTGATCTTCCTAAGCCCACACCACCAAAACCACCGGAACCAATACCATAAAGAACTTGATTTATATGGTATGAGCGTCCGAGGGGATCAGAGGTGGGATCCAAAAAGGTTTTTACTCGATCCATTCGATAAGGAGACAATAAAATTAAAGTTAAAACCGCAATTAATAATATTCCAGAAAAATAAAGAATGTGCTTAATTGGAGCACCAGAGAGATAATAAGTTAAGAATGAAGCACCGACAATTATGATTGCCGTACCCAAATCGGGCTGAAGCATTACCAGGACAAGGCTTACACCGATCACAAATAAAAATTTTGAAATATCACGATATCTTTCTAACCAGTTAGAAAGATAAAGAATAAGTGATATTTTAAGTATTTCTGATGGCTGAAGAACGACAGGCCCAATAGTAATCCATCTTCTGGCACCCAAAAATTTAGAACCAATCCCAGGGATTAGAACCAAGACCATCAAAAAAAGAGAGAGAGATAAAATATACGGCGAGATGTTTTTTAGAAACTTGATTGGTATCTTTGAGGTTATCAGAGATATTATTATTCCCAAAATGAGCCAGCTAGATTGCTGTTTAACATAATGAAACTTATCCCCAAAGGTTTTAAAAGCATCTACCACCGAGGCATCATAAATAGCCACAAGTCCAAAAACGGCTACCAGTATTCCAGAAATAAGAATTGAGTAGGAAAGTTTTAAATTATGGCTAGCCATATTCCAAAAATTACCAAAACAATATTTACCAACCAAGCCCTTTGGACGATTTTTGGTTCTGTCCAGCCTATCTTTAAAAGCCAGTAATGAATTGGAGCGATGGGAAAAAGCCGTTTCTTAAAAACTTTTACCCAAAAAATTTGCAGTAAACTGCTCAAGCCATCGACGATAAAGGGCAAGCCGATAACCATTAAGGCGATTACTTTCCCGGTTAGCAAACCAACTACGGCAAACGAAGCGCCGAATGACAAAGCTCCCACGTCTCCCAAAAAAATCCTCGCTGGAAAGACATTAAAGTATAAAAAGGCTATTATTCCTCCGAGCCATAAAGCAATAAATAATGAAAGAGGGGTATCTAAAACGCTTGTGGAGAGAATTAGAAATCCAAAAAGCGAGATCATCAATAATCCCGAAGCTAGTCCATCCATACCGTCGGTGATGTTTAGGGAGTTTGAAAATCCTATAATTAAAAAGGCCGAAAGAGGAATAAACCAAGCTCCAAAATGAATGACGCCAAAGAATGGAATATGAACAATGTCAATACCTAAATTTACATAGAGCATAATTCCGGCTACGAGAGCTAGTATTGCCTGAAGAGCTATTTTCGGTCCGGTTTTTAAACCACTATAACCACTTTGCCTATCGAGCTCAAAAAACTTGATTACGTCGTCGTAGAGTCCAAGTAAGCCAAAGGACAAAAAAACAAAAAACAGAACGTTTATTTCGTCATTTATTGGATAGACGTGGATAATCTCAAAGCCCAAAAATTTTAAGGCGGGAAGCATGAAAACGAAAATCAAACTTGTAATAATTAAAATCAGCAAACCTCCACCCTCTGGTGTTCTCGATTTTGAGCGAATATGTTCAGATGCCTCATCAGTTTTTTCTTTGGAAACGGAAGTTTTGTTTTTAAAAAATTTAAGATGATACAAAAAATTAATAAAGGGAACAATACTGAAGGCGTGAATTATAAAGGAAAGAATTAAAACACCAAGAAGAATATCCATTAGTTGTATAGAGTACTTATTATTTTGGGAAGGAAAATGAAAACTCCGATGATAAGAGAAAGCGACGCAGAGATGAGGACCATTCCGGCGGAAACGTCTTTGGCAATTTTAGCGTCGATTCGTTTTTCTACTGTAATAAGATCCACAATAGCTTCGACCGAGGTGTTTAGCATTTCGGCAACAAAAACCATGTTAAAAGTAAAAATCAAAATAAGCCATTCGAAGAAACCAAGTGAAAAATAGATGCCCGCCAAAATAGTACTAATGGCAGCCAAAAGATGAAATCTAAAGTTGGGCTGAGTTTTGACGTTGTGGATAATACCATCAAAAGCGTGCCTAAAGGATACCCTGTGAATTCTTATCGGGTTTATCATGACTCAATTTTAGCTGTTTTTAGTCGTTAAAGCAAAAGTTGTTTCGCAATAGCAAACCAAAGCGGGGCAGCCGTTTCGGAACCCCAGATTGAAGTTTTTGGTTCTCGAAGAGATACCAACATGGTGTATTTGGGGTCGCTCGCAGGGAAAAAACCAACAAAGCTGGCAATTGTTTTGTCTGGATCGTAATGACCTTCAATGGGAATTTGAGCCGTGCCTGTTTTTCCGGCTACGCTTAAATTTTGGGGTTTTGACCACTTGGCCTCTCCATTTTCGACAGCAAGTTTCATCACTTCCGTTATTTGATTAACTGCCTCCCCCTCCAAGATCTTTACTCCCAAAAAAGTTTCGTTTTCGATGATGGTAGGTTTCAAGTAATATCCCTTATTAGCAATAGAGTTAACAGCGGCGACTATCTGGATTGGAGTTACGGCTATTCCTTGTCCAAAAGAATTGGTTGCCAAATCAATCTCCCGATAGTTTTTTCCATCCTGAACAATATTTCCGGATACTTCATCCTGAAGTTGAATGCCGGTTTTTTTGCCAAAGCCATATCTGTTCAAATAGTCAGCAAATTTTTCGCCGCCCAATTTTTTCGAGACAAAAACCATACCGGTGTTGTCGGAGTGAACTATAACATCGGTCATCGTGGCATTTTGCCTGTAGGTTTCATCCCAGGTTTTAATACTGTATTTTCCAATTTGAACTGGACCCGAACAAATATCGCATTGTGTTTCTGGGGCTACAACCTTTTCGTTAAAGCCGGCAGCCATGACCAAGACTTTAAAGATAGACCCTGGTTCAAACAAATCACCAACGGCTGGATTTTTGTAGTAACTACTGGGAAAATCGGCAAAATTGTTTGGGTTGTAGTTGGGAAATGAGGCCATGGCTCTCACCTTTCCAGTTTTTGATTCTATAACAATAACATTACCGGCAGAAGCTTGATACTTTTCGATTCCTTCTTTTAAAAGGCGTTCTGTAATGTACTGAACCTTTTTGTCGATAGTTGTTTGAATCGATTTTCCTTCGGTGGCATGATAAAATTGATAATTGCCAATTAAAATTGGATTACCAACGGCGTCTTTTTCGGTTCGAATTTTTCCTTCTCGACCTTTAAGCCAGCGATCAAAATAGCCTTCTAGACCAAAGTATCCCTGCTCCTGCCCCGCCATGTCTTGGCCAACAAACCCCAGAAGGTGGGCAGACATACTAGATTCGGGATAAAACCTAACAAATTCATCTTCAAAACCGAGCCCTGTTATTTTCTCTTGTTCAATTTTTACTTTTTCTTCTGGGGTTAAATAGTGTTTTATTGAAACCCAGTTGGACTTTAAACTTATTCGTCTAACGAGGAGATCTTTTATTTCAGCTTCGGTTGAGGCTTGTGGTGTTTTTTCGAGGATAGCCAACAGTTTATTCGTCAGCTCATTTTCACTTATTTTTAGTTGAGGCCTGTAAACATACAGATGGTAGAGATTTTTACTACCTGAGAGGACATTCCCTTCGGAGTCCAAGATGTTACCGCGCTGTGCCTTTAGAGTAGTTATGGTTTCGTGTTGACGTGAAGCTTTGGCTTTCATTTCCGGACCACGAATGATCTGCCAATAAAAAAGCCTCAAAATTAAGACCAAGAAAATAAATGGAGTTAAAAAAGATACTATTTTAAGACGCGACTGAGTTACAGAATCTAGCCCAATAGACATTAATTATCTTAACGCAACAGTGGATGCTGTGGGGGCAAAAACAAGATTACTAGTCCTGACAAACCCTTTACTCAAGGCTATCTGTTCCAAATCTTTAAGTTTGGACTCTTCTTCAATTTTTACGAGTAAAGCGTGATTTTGTTTTTCTAATTTTAAGATTTCAATTTCAGAGGCATTGACGTTTACGCCCTGGGTAGAGAGAATGTTTGTGCCAACAAGATTACCTGTTGCGACCGCAAGGAATAAAATAACACTAATAATATAGATGTTGTTTTGATTAAAGATGTTTTTTAGCGAGGCGTAGTTTTGCACTGCGGGTACGTGGACTAATTTTTAATTCATCAATCGAGGGTTCGATTGGTTTTTTATTAATAACGGAAACAGTATTTTTTTCTTCAAGGAAAGCGATTTCTTCTTTAACCAGGCGGTCTTCAACAGAATGGAAGGTAATAATTCCCATTACACCACCGGCATTAAGTAACTCAGGCAGAGTCGGCAAAAGAAGTTTGATATTTTCTCTTTCCAAGTTAACAACCATACGGAGTGTCATAAAAACCTGAGTAGCAGAGTGAGTGGCCGAGTGAACTTTGTGTTTTACTCGTGAGACTAAGTCGGCTAGTTGCTTGCCTGTGGTTATGGGTTTAATTTTCCTTTGCGCCACAATCACTCGGGCAATGGCTTTTCCAAATGGTTCATCACCGAGTTCAAACATGTCTCTAAGTTCTCCTTCGTTTAAAGCATTAACTAAGTCTTTGGCGGTAACACCTAAGTCTTTATTAAGACGCATGTCCAATTCACTTTCGGAGTTAAAACTAAAACCACGATCGGCAGACAAGACTTGATATTGTGAAGGGCCGAGGTCTACCATGATGCCGTCAAACTTCTGTAGACCCAAAACGGTAATGGTTTCCAGGCAGTTAACAAAATTTGTATTGATTACTATCCAAGGCTGAAGAGGATCAATTTTTTGATCATAGCTCTGGTAATCTTCGATAATTAAGGGCTGAAAATCTTTTACAAATCCCGTTGCTCTTTCAATTGACTCTTTGTCGATATCAAAAGAAACGACTTTACAACCAGCTCTCAGCGCCTCTTCGGTGTGTCCCCCATCGCCCAAAGTTAAATCTAAAAAACGGAAGCCAGTTTTAAATTGGTAGTGTTTATTTAGCTCACCTTTGTAGGCTGAGAAATGTCTTTCTATTGTTGAGATCATATTTCTAAGTTTGCTAAGTCTGAACTTTCGCTTATTGTTTTCGATATTAATTCAAGGTGCGCGTGATACGTTTCCTGGTCCCAAATCTCAATTCGATTCAGGGATCCGGCTACCACCACTTGTTTTTTTAGATTGGCTTGTTTTCTGAGATGTTCTGGAATAAGAGTTCTTCCTTGACTGTCGAGATTGAGATCTGAGGCTGATTGAACTAAGAGTCGAGTTAAATTTCGCGCTGTTTGGTTTGTTAAGGAAAGCGAGGCCAGCTTTTCGGAGAACTTCTGCCAATATGAGTTGGGGAAAAGAAACAGACACCCGTCTAGCCCCCAAGTGAGAACCCCACCGGATGTTAGTTCCTCCCTGAAGGACACTGGAATAGCTAGTCTCCCTTTGGTTTCGATCGAATGGTAATAATGTCCAATAAACATAATTCATAGCTTGGCTTTTGGTAGTTATAAGATACTTCACCACCCATCACCACTTTCTAGTATGCTACACATTATAGACGATGTCAAATAGGAGAATGTGTCTTGTCATTCCTGGCATGACCAGGAATCCATCCAGAAACACCGAATTGGGAATTAATTTATGGATTCCTGCTTTCGCAGGAATGACA
>CAZPFY010000019.1:16050-17600 GCA_964586045.1 uncultured Pseudomonadales bacterium
TAATGATTTTGTGAGGCAGTATTTTGTCTACATATTGGCAAGTGGTAAAAATGGAACTTTGTATGTTGGAGTAACGGGAAATCTGGAAAACAGGATGAATGTCCACCAATCTTCGGTGATAAAGGGATTTACCCAAAGATATAAAGTTTACAATCTGGTCTATTATGAAATTCACAATAGTGCAGCTGAGGCGATAAAAAGAGAGAAACAAATCAAAAAATGGAAAAGATGGTGGAAAATTGATTTAATTGAGTCGATTAATCCAGAGTGGAAAGAGATGGATTACTGAAAGGTAAAGTGATCTGATGGATTCCTGCTTTCGCAGGAATGACAGAGGTGTTTTTAATTAAGTATTTATTTGATGGATTCCTGGTCAAGCCAGGAATGACAGGCATGTTCTGGATTATTTTCTTGTCATTCCCGCGACCTGTCCCGGCTGTAACGTCGGGAAAGCAGGAATCCATCGAGTAGTACAGTATTGAACTAGTTGACTCTATTTATAGTTTCTCCCCTAACAAACCTTTGTACATTTGACAAAGAGATATTAAAAGTCCTTTCCAAGGACTCCTTTGTGTACCAACCAATAGCCGGTAAGGTCATTACGTTTTCAAGACCATATATTTCATGTTCTGATGATTCGCTCAGGTTCCACAGCTCAACACAGTATCCAGCAATTTTCCCTTCCAATATGGCATTTATCATACTATCGTTATCTACGATTGACTTGTCAACAAGGTTAATAACGTAAGCTCCTCGTCTAATTTTGTCAATTTTTTTACCATCTAAAAAATCGACGGTTGATGTCCCAGCAGCGACATGCAAAGACAAGAAATCCGACTGCTCTAGAACTGATTCTAAGCTGGCAATCTGGTGAACAGCTGACTCTTTAGGTGAACGATTCCAGGCTACAACTTTCATTCCAAAACTTGATGCTATTTCCGCTAATCTTGATCCGATATTACCCAGACCAAGAACACCAAGTGTCTTACCTTTTAGTTCGAATGCCAATCTAGATTTAATTTCTCCACCCCGAAGATACATATCTCTGTACATTGGATGTATTTGTTTGGCAAAATTTAGCATTACAGCCATTACATGCTCCGCAACAGCTTCTGTAGAGGCATGCGGGCAATTCGAGACGACAATTCCCTTTTCGGCAGCGTAAGCGATGTCTATCCAAGAAGTGTCTGTTGTATCCAAAGATATGTATTTAACATTTTTGCAGGCATCAATTAACTCTTTATCAAACGGCATTACCGATTCACTAGCTAACATAAGAACATCAGCGTCGGAAATAAATCTTTTGATCTCCTCCCTGTCAATATTCAATCCAGATATTACTCCAGCAAAAATATTTTTATCAACTTTAGCGAGTTCTGGAGAGTATTGGTCGTTTGTAATTATTTTTATCTTCATTTTGCAATTGTATTCTACTAACTATGGAATTTCCCTGATGGATTCCTGGTCAAGCCAGGGACGATAATTGGTTAAATTTATGGATTCCTGCTTTCGCAGGAATGACAGAGGTGTTTTTAATTAAGTATTTATTT
>CAZPFY010000019.1:17700-20429 GCA_964586045.1 uncultured Pseudomonadales bacterium
GATGGATTCCTGGTCAAGCCAGGAATGACATTGAGTTTATTTTACGAGGAGGATGGGACCGACGAGGTAGAGATTTAAGGATTCTTTGCTACCCTTTTCATCGTCGCGAATGATTTCTGCGGACATTGACCAAGGCTTTTGATTAAGATCAACAATAATTTTACCATCACGAGTAGTCGTCTTCAGGGGAACATAGTCAGTGCCATTATAAATTAGTGCGGATGTGGCCTGTGCAGAGAGCGTCAACAGTCCAGAAACAATTTTGTCGCTAGTTGCAGAAAAAACAACTGGATAAAGAGACAGTTCCTTGTCGACAGGCTTGGGCAAACCAAAAGAGTTCATCATGATGATGTTTTCTTTGGCTGTAGCTTTTGAGGCTTGAAAAGCAACTTTGCCGTCAGGAAGACTTGGTTGGCCAGAGATAAATGTAAAATCCCCTTTTAGTAAATGAATAACGTTTTGATTTGCGAATTTTAATCTTAGTTTTGTGGTGCCTGTTTTTAGATCTTTATCAAAACTACACTTACCACCAGTGGAACAGCTACCCAAGATAATGGCTTTGATGAAGGTCTGGGGGATGGGAGCATCAATGTTGGCCTTAACACCTTTTAAAAGATCGCCAGATTGATACTCAAGATCCAAAGATGACTCTGCAGCGTTATTAATATTTAAACCTACAAAGGTAAATAGTCTGTTGGTTGAATGAGGAACTAAAGTGATAAAAGGCTTGTCCTTAAGAGGAAGTTCGTTGATGAGAATTTTACTTCCGGCAGGGTTACTCTTTTTTGTATCGGCAGCCTTGTTGGCTCCGCAACCAGAAAGTAGAAGCCCCAGAAAAATAATTGGGATGATTTTTTTGATGGTCATAATTTTATTTTAACTTATTTCCTTGCCAATAATTTTACGATTCATTAGATACTCAAAGTAGGTACTTAAGCTTTCGTTGGAATTTTTTGGGGGAGGAGGATAACCCAAGTGCCTAAGCAAATAATGTCCAAACTTTCCAGATATCTGCCTGCTTACTTCTTCATTCGGAGATTTATCAAGAGCATCTAAAAAATTGACTAGCGAGGAATATAGTTCTGTGTCTTCAACCTCGGCGGGCAATAAATTGTGCAAAATTTCTGAAAAAGACATGGCTAAACTAATTTTTTTTAAGTCTATTTTTATGGATTGGTGATAGTTTAGAGAGTCCGCTTGTGTCAGAATATTTTGATTATTTTGAACAGTGGCACCAAATTTAATATGGGAAAACAAATCCAAATGTGGGGATTTTTTTGAAGCACTTCTTCTCGCCCCAATCGCATGGTAATACACCAAACCATGATTGGATGTTACCAGGGTGATTATTTTGTCGGCTTCCTTGTAGTCCTGAGTCTTGATTATGACTCCACTGTCGTTATAGTATTGGCGCATGAACTTAGTTAAGGATAAGTTCCTTATCCTCGTTTACGTCTACAGAAATCTGATTACCATTAAACAGAATGTTGTGTTTGACAGATAGTAAGCCAGGCTGTTTCTGAATTAAAAGTTTATAAGTTGCGAGATCGAGAGCAGGAAGCTCGTACTTAAAGACAATTTTACTTTGAGATTGAGGTCTCATGGTAAAGAAGGCTTCAAAAACTGTTTTACCCAGGTCTTCGGAAGTCTCTTCTTTTACTTCTGATCCGACCACCGAGATTAATTTTGAACCTTTGGGGACATACAATCTTACGTAGTCTCGGTAAACACCATTTAAGCAAAGAGCACCGGCCTCGAGATTGCAGTTGTCCCCTTTTCGAGGATTGTTGTAACTAATTGAGACCGTTTTGACGGTAACTCCATTTTCAGTAGTTATTTCTTGCTCTACCTCTCTCGTCAAAAACATATCGGTTTTAGCACCACCCAAGTTAGCGTCGTTGATGTGAAGGTAGTCGCCAGAAAAATCCTTGATACGACCTGCGGCATTAAAGTCCTCGGCAATCTTTTGAGATTTTTCCTCGATAAAGTAGAACATTAAATGTTTCTCTTTAATAGCACCCAAAACAGCGTTCATTAGTTTTGGCCAGGTGTGCTTGGGACTTCCCATAGCGTTGGCCATCATAGAATGCATAAGAGGCCCGAGAACGGCTTTGCGACCAACTCGCACCGATGATCCCGGTCGATCGGCTATTTCTTCCAAAGCGTAAACGACCTGAGGGCAATCGCAGCGGGGATCGTTTTGAGGACCAAAGTTTCCCCAACCACCAACGCCAATTGGACCAATTATTTTGAGAATTTCTACAGGAAAGCGGGTGTCAATAGCTATTATTCCGTCTGGTCGAGGTAAGTTGGGAATATCTCGGTAGTATTTAAAAAACTCATCCATGGAGACTTTATAGTCAGGAGACATGTTGACATTTCTTAAATTAAGATAGGTTTCGTTTAGATATTTTTTTATAGCGGGATTAGCTGGAACTTTTTTATTAAACCTGGCGTCCAAGTCGTAGATATCGTTTGAAGCTAAGGGTTCAATTCGGCCTTTGGTAACTCGTAAATAAGCATAAGCGGTCATAAACCCTCCGGTTGGCCTGAGCTCGGCATCATTTTGAAACAGAATCATGTAAGTTTTGGAGTTTGGATTTCCCAACAATTCGGGTAAAAGCTTAATAAGTGGCTTGGCTTGGGAAAGTAGGGTGGCTGACTCTGACACAGCAGACTTTAAACTTACAACCTTACTTCTAACAGCTTTACCCTTTATAGTTTCAGGG
>CAZPFY010000020.1:0-11679 GCA_964586045.1 uncultured Pseudomonadales bacterium
ATTAAACAATTGGTAATTCACTATGTGTTCAATATATCGGGTACCTGCCAGTAAGTACCAATCGCCCTATTACTTCTGACGGATATATCTGGTTTTGCGGTTTACATTTTGGTCTGGGAAATGGCCGAGTCGCCATTCTTATCCCTTGGCGGACCGATTATTCAGCAACCAATGGAAACACCAATGATCGATCACCAGCTATTTACTACACTGGTTACGTTAACATTGATCCATTTATTAACCAGCTTATAGAGGTCGCCAGTAAGTTCGGTGAAGAAAACTGGAAGTTTTTATCAAGCCAAATCGAACGAGAAAAATCCCCGGAATCCAGGGGTTAGTCTATACCAGGCCAGCTATTATTAGTTGGCCTTTTTAATGGCAAAAAAGTTGTCTAGTGTCTGTCATGCCGGACTTGTTCCAAGATCCCGGGTATGTCTCGGGAATCCGGCATCCAGGAATATAGAACTTATTTATATAGATTCCGGGTCAAGCCCGGAATGACAAGAATAAGTCCAAAAAATATTGCAATAATTCCAAAAATAATTGCTGTAGGAACTCCACCAATACGCCAAATAATGTTGTTATCACGAAAGTTTTCCAGGGCAATTCTAATCACTCCATAACCAATCAAATAAACCCCGGCGATAAATCCTTCATTGCGATGTTTTGCCCCTTCAATCTTTGTTGTCATTCCGGGCCTGTCCTTAGATCCCGGGTATGTCTCGGGAACCCGGAATCCAGAAAAATATAACAGAACTCCAAACAAAACTAAACTTAAAGCCCCTTCCCAGGCAAAAAGCGGTTCACCATTTTTACCATACAGCTCGCCATTTACCCAGTTGCCGAGCCTCCCAATTGTTTGGGCCAGTGGTAAACCAATCACAATCGAATCCAAAACCTCTAAAAAGTTTAACTTTTTAAAGTAAGTAAAAATACCCAAGTAACCAATTCCCCCTATCAGTGCTCCCCAAATACCAAGCCCTCCATTCCAAACATACAGAATTTCTACAAGATTATTGGAATAATACTCCCACAAATCTACTACGTGGTACATTCTTGCCCCTAGTATTCCAAAAAAAATCAAACCAAAAAACATTTTTTCCAAAACTTCGTCTTTAACTCTCCCAAATTTTCTCGTTATTTCCCAAGCCAAATAAACCCCAATCCCTATTAGTAGACCGTAAGCATGTAGTTTAATTCCCCAAAGTTCAATCACTTTATATTGAGCTAATAAAATCTTCAATAGACTCGATCCTTGTTTCTTCTGAGTTACGAAGTTTTATTTCCAAGCCGCCAGCAGCTATACTTTTTTCCGAGACTACTACACGGTAGGGGCAGCCAATCAGGTCAGCGTCAGCAAATTTGCCACCAGCACCCATATCTCTATCGTCCCAAAGTACTTCTACACCCTTATTCCTAAACGCGTCATAGATTTCTTGTCCTTTTTCATTTTGCTTAATATCAATCAGGTGGACCGTAAATGGCGCTATATTTTTTGGCCAAATAATTCCTTTGTCGTCATGAAACTTCTCGACAATCACCCCCACGGTGCGACTAATACCTATTCCGTAACATCCCATGATTGGGTAAATCATTTCCCCTTTATCATTGGCCACTTTAAGATCAAACGCTTTGGTATATTTTTGACCCAAATCAAATACATTTCCTACTTCGGCAGCGACAGACGCTTTAAGATTCGACTTACCACATTTTGGACACTTATCATCAAGTTTGTAGGTGTTTATATCGTCAACATTCACGCAAAACTCACAGGACTCACAATACAATATATTTACTTCTCCGGCATCAGTTAAGACTTCAAATTCATAAGATACTTTTTCGGTAAAAGCTCCACCCGAAGCTTCAGTAACTTTTGCTTCTAAGCCCATTCTTTCAAAAACTTTAATATACGCCTTTTTGGCAACAGCATAAAACCGATCAAAATCTGCTTGGTCCAAGTGAAATGAGTACATATCCTTCATCAAAAATTCCCTGCCTCTCATAATTCCCGATTTGGAACGCAGTTCGTCTCGAAATTTCCACTGTATGTGATATGGAATCCGTGGTAGATCTCGATAGGACTTAATAAACTCTTTCATTGTCGGTGTAACCACCTCTTCTTGTGATTGGCCAAGAGCATAATCTCGATCAGTTCTGCTTTTAACTTTAAACAGCACATCAATCGAATCCCAACCACCCGTTTTTTTCCAAATCTCGGCTGGGTGGAGCATGGGCATGAGTATTTCTTCACCACCTATTGCATCCATTTCTTCGCGAATAATATTCTCCAATTTTCTAAGAACTCTAAGTCCAAAAGGTAAATATGTATAAACTCCAGCCATAAGTTGGCGAACAAACCCAGCCTGAACCAACAGTTTATGGTTTACCGTATCTGCGTCGCGCGGAGCTTGTTTCTCTGGGGCTATGCCCATCTTGCTCATTTTCATATCTATATTCTATATCAAAGCGTTGTAACTAAGTGAAACGGGTTACAATCTCTTACCCAATCTAACCGTGCATAAGCGAGCTGACGACTCCTATTCCTATACCCAAGCCAAAAACAAACAGCCACCCTAGTTTTGATTTTTTGTTTACTTTCTCCATCTCTTCGTGCATTTCCGGAACTAAGTCCGCAAGAGCAATAAACAAAAACATTCCTGCAGTAGCTCCTAGCAAATTTGCCTCATTTTTTTCTACAAATCCACTCATGAAGTAAACAGACAAACCACCAATTACCGCTACAAAACTTGATATCAAGTTAAGGGCGATAGTTTTTAGGTTCGAAAAGCCAGATCGCAGATAAATAGTAAAGTCCGCCATCTCTTTTGGCAGTTCATGAAAGGCCACCGCCATAGCTGTTGCCACACCAGCCTCTTTGCTTATCAAAAAAGTAGCTCCAATGGCAAAGCCATCAATAAAGTTGTGAATCATATCTCCTATAAATATTCCAGCAATTGGTGGGTGCTTTCCGTGGTCACCATCGTGATGGTGAAACCACATGCCACTTTTTTCAAGCAAAAACACAAACAAAACTCCTGCCAATACAAAATAAGAGACAGTCCCCGGATCCTTTCCTTGTTCAAATGCCTCTACTAATAAATCCAAAATTCCTACCGAAAGCAGCACTCCAGCTGCAAAACTTGTTAATTTTTCCGACACGACACCTGATTTTCCCTTCAAAAAGATAATTAAACCAGCCCCCACCAGAGAGGCCACACCACCGGTTAAACACAAAGCTATTAGTTGAAACGTTTCGTTCATGCCTCTATTATAAACTCAGATGTTAAATCCAAAAGATCACCTTATTACCAAAGCCTCAGGTCAACAACAAAAGTTTGATGAGGAAAAGCTTAATAAACAACTTCATCATTCGGGTATCAGCGATTCCCTTGCTAGTGATGCTATCACCAATCTCGAAAGTCATTTGTCAAAAATAACCTCAACCGAGGACATCTATCGTGACATCTCAGAATATCTTCGTCATAAAGGCTCAATCGATAACTATTTTAATTATGGTCTTCGTCGTGCTGTTGCCATGCTCGGTCCCTCTGGGCACCCCTTTGAGCATTTCGTTAGCGAAGTCTTAGGCACTCAAGGTTACAAAACCGAAGTCAGTGTCACTGTTTTGGGTAAATGTGTTACTCACGAAATAGACGTTGTTGCCGTTAACGACAAAACACAGTACTTTATCGAGTGTAAGTTCCATAATACAGCTGGCACCAAAACCGATATTCAGGTCGCTCTGTATACTTACGCCCGCTTTTTAGACGTTAAGTACGCCATGGAGCAAATTCACGGCAAAGAAAAAGAATATTTACCTTGGCTGGTAACAAACACCAAGGTTACCTCCGAAGTTTTTGATTATGGAGATTGCAACAACCTTAAGGTTACTGCCTGGTATTACCCAGAAGGGGAGGGCCTAAGAGACATGATCATGAACTCCAAACTACATCCCGTTACCCTTCTCTATCACGTTTCACCTCATAAAATTAATTTATTGATCAACAAAAACATTGTTACTCTAAGTAGTTTAAGAGAGGCAATCAAAAAAGATATGGTGAATGATATCCTTACCAAGGAAGAAATCAGACATTGCTTAGACGATATAAAATATTTGTACAACAATGAATAATCTAATCGCTCGCTTTTTTATCTTAGTCTTGGCCGGGTTTGGTGTTTACAAAATGTTTCCTCAGGTAGGTGGTGCTGTAGACTATTACGTCAAAAATCCTCAGTTTCAGCAAGGTGCCGTCATTCCTGTTATTAAAACAGCTAACAAAATTTTACCAAGTAAGCTTCAAATCCAAGAACCTCAAGTTCTGGGAACCGAAACTAGTAGTTTTACCGAGTCGCCTCTTAAATCTGTTACCGACGAAATCGGTAAGCAAGTTGCTAGCATAGCAGCAGAACAAGTCGTAAACATAAAAAAATCAGCTCAAGATCAAGTTTGCCAAGCCCTTCTGGAAAAGCTCAAATCCGAGTGCGGCCAATAAAAACCATCAATATTTTGATTCTTTGAGTTTTTGAGTTTTTCCTTTAAAATTTTCAATACTATTGAAAATTTATTACCACCCCTATCATATCTAGTTTGGGAAGATACCTCTTGATCTCTCCTCGGAATTTTTCCGCCAGGTTTGCCGAATATGTCGCGTTCAAGGTGTTTTCCATCTTGCCACACAGTCTATTTTCATAGTCTCTTACAATCTCCATAATCTTTTTGCCCTCTTTGTTATATTCGTCCTGCCACTTTTTTGGATCAGTTTCGTACTTATCGTGTAGCTCCTGAAAAGCATCAAACTCTTTTTCGTATTTGGTAACCATTTCCTTAAAAGTTTCTAAATATTTTGTTGCCATAAACAAAATTTTAACACCACATTTTGAGTTTTTGACTTTTAGATTTTTTGAGTTTTAATGTTTTATACTATCTCATGCCTCAAATAATTTTAGGTTTGGTTGGTCCCATAGCTTCTGGAAAGGGAATTCTTGCTAATCATCTCAAGACTAAAAACTTCAAAGTTTTTAGTCTATCAGATAAAGTTCGAGAAGAGGCTCGGCTTAGGGGATTACCCCTAGAAAGAGAAATCTTACAAAATATTGGCGACGAACTGCGAGCGCAATATGGCAATCAAATTTTGGCCGAAAGAGTTGCCTTTGATTTAATAAACGAAAATGGAAATCTCGTCATCGATTCTATTCGCAACCCCGGAGAAATAAAATATTTACAAAATTTTTGTAACGTTGCTATCATCGGTGTCGACGCTCCGGTTGAAAAAAGAATTTGTTGGTACTTGGAGAGAGCCAAACAAAGAGGTGAAGATAATCCGGATATGACTAGTTTTATTCAATCAAGCCTTAGAGATCGAGGGGTGGGGCAAGGTCCTAACGGTCAGCAAGTCGACGAATGCCTAAAGTTATGTGATGTTTCTCTTTATAATTCCGGGTCAATAGCAGAAATTTTAGCCGAACTAAGTTTTTATCTTAAAAAAGAATTCAACTTTGACGCCGAAATTCACAGACAAGGCAAAGAAAAATAAAAAATCCTCCGTATACACGGAGGATAAATACTCAGTCGACTAAGCTGGGCAAACCAGGTTGGCATTCATTGTGGATTCAACTTTCACCACTCCGAAGTGCTTATACACCACCGGTTTTGCTGCTTCCATAATTTGGGTCGCCTTCTCACCGACAAACCCTCCAAAGTCAAAATAGCTCAAGAAAACAGGGCTCGAGGAAATCGCCGATGAAATCTGCGCCTTTACCGTCACCCCAGCTTCTTTCGAAAGGGCTGCTTCCAAATCTTTCAAAAAATTCTCACAACGGACTAGCTGATATTCTCTATGTAACATAATCACAACGTGTGCCATTTTTGCCTCCATATGTTTTTATAGGACTACTTTCAACGCCTATTATACTACTGTTCTTGTCTTAGCTTCTCAAACAGCACCAAAGCCGTGGCAACACTTACATTTAGTGAGGCTAATTCCTTGTTCATAGGTATATTTGCCATCAAATCACACTCTTTTTCCAGCGGTTCTGTGATCCCCACTTCTTCTCCTCCCATCAAAAAAGCTATAGGTCCTCGTAAGTTAGTTTTGTAAATCGATTCGCCTTTGTCCACCTCTATTCCCACCAAGGGCACAGCGTATTCATGAATTAGTTTTATTGCCTGAAATAGGCTCATCCCAATCAGTGGGACATGGGCAGCTGCTCCCATGGATACTTTTGCCACCACCGAAGTTATTTCGTGAACTCCGTTTGGTGAGGCCACTATGGCATCAATTCCTGCCGCCCAGGCCGTTCTCATAATGGCACCAAGGTTTTGCTCATAGTCAATTTGGTTTAAAAGCAGAACAAAAGCATCTCTTTTGTTCTTCAGTATTTCTTCCAGGTTCGGGAGCTCTGGCTGTTCCATGTAAGCTACAACGCCCTGTGGGTTTCGGGAATCGGCAAAGTTGGCAATCTCGTCAGGTTTTACCATCTGTATCCTTACCCCTCTTTTTTTTGCCAATTTTTCTATTTCCTTAATTTTTGGATCGGTAAGGACAGCGGAGGAAAGTATCACCACCTCAATTTTTTGAACCGAGTTTAGAGCATCATGAACCATGTTTCTACCTTCCAAAACAATATTTTTCTGTCTTTTTGCCATTGTCCTATTTTAACCCATTCTGTCTTTCAGTTTCTTTTCAGAAAAGTAACTATAATAAACTTATGAAAATCCTGGTGGTAGAAGATGAAAAACGTATCGCCGATAGCCTCAAGAAGGGTTTAGAACTAGAGAATTTTTTGGCGGATGTTGCTTATACTGGCACCGAAGGCCACGATTTAGCTAGCACTGGAGATTATGATCTACTTATCCTAGATCTAATGCTTCCGGGCATGGACGGTCTTACCATTACTTCAAAATTACGCCAACTTGGTTCTAGTATTCCCATTCTTGTGTTGACAGCCAAAGGTCAAGTTCAAGATCGAGTAACTGGTCTAAATGCCGGAGCCGACGATTATCTGGTCAAACCGTTTTCTTTTGAGGAATTAGTTTCTCGGGTAAAAGCCCTTCTTCGTCGTCCGAGCAGCTTAGTTGAGAATGTTATAAAAATTAAATCGCTAACTCTAAACAAAAATACTTTTCAGGTTACTCGATTTGGTCAAAATATTTCTCTTTCACACCACGAGTTTGCCCTACTTAGCTATCTTTTGTCGCACCCGAACTCCATAATAAGTAAGGAGCAGATAATCGATAAGGTTTGGAATTTTGACGCTGACATTCTTCCAAATACGATTGAGGCGACTATTAAAAATCTTCGCAAAAAAATCGAAAAACCCTTTTCTGGTGAACCAAAAGTTATTTTTACCCATCGAGGTCTTGGTTATCAAATAAAAAACCATGTTTAAGACTGCGCGCCTAAAGCTTACCGCTTGGTATCTTCTAATAATTATTGTTATTTGCTTATTTTTTACGATTCCTACCTATAGCTTCTTAACTCGTGAGGTTGTTCGCTTTTCCAGAGCGCAAAACTTTAGGGCGGAAGAGAATTCTAGGTTTAATCGTCTAGTTCCACCTCCAATTCCTCAGGATCTTATTATAGAAACCAAGCAGAGGATTGCCTTCCAACTCGGTGTTCTAAACTTAATTATTATTGTTACTTCTGGTGGTTTGTCTTACTTTTTAGCCGGCAAAACTCTTCGCCCAATCAAAGAAATGTTAGACGAACAGTATCGTTTTGTCTCCGATTCTTCCCATGAGCTTCGAACTCCCATTACATCTCTCAAAACGGCAATAGAGGTCTCTTTGAAAGACAAAAGTTTAAACAAGGAGGATCTTGAAAAAGTGCTTATTGATAATTTAAGCGATGTGGAAAGGCTCAGTTCTCTCTCTGAAAACTTACTTCGGCTTGCTCAGTACGATCAAAAAAAACCAGTCATTGGTACCTCCACAGTCAATCTTCACGATACTGTAAATCAAACGATCCTAAATTTAAAACACATTTTTCGAGTCAAAAATATTAGAGTTCTAAACAGTGTAAAAAACTTAAATTTAAAAACTTCAGAAAAAAAACTTCGAGAAATTTTAGGAATAATCTTAGAAAATGCTTGCAAGTACAGCCCAAAAAACTCAAAAGTAAAAATTACTAGCAAAGTTCAGGGTAAAAGTATTCTTGTTTCGGTTACCGATCAGGGAATGGGTATCAAAAGCAAGGATCTTCCCTATATTTTCGATAGATTCTATCGCACTGACGATGCCAGATCAACCCAAAATACCTCAGGTTACGGCTTAGGTCTATCAATAGCCAAAAAACTAGCCACTCAAATAAATGCAGAGATAATAGTGACTAGTACTCCAAAAATCGGCAGTACCTTCGTTATCAAATTACCAATCTCTTTCAGCTAGTTTTCAGTAACAAAAAATAAAATAGCAAATAATGAAATATCTAAATAATAAATATCTTCGTCTCGGTCTCGGCGCAATTCTAATAATTGCACTCTATTTTGGCTACACCTCTTACACCAAATCAAAGTCCGCAACTCCCATTTACCAGACTTCAGTGGCCGAAAAGGGAATGCTTATTTCTTCTATCACTGCTTCCGGCACCATTACGTCAGGGGACACTACTTACATTACTACAGGTGCCACAGGGACAGTTTCCAAAGTCTATGTCAAAAATGGCGATGTGGTTAAAAAGGATCAAAAATTGGCTGAAATTAATTTGGATGACGACGGCAGATTAACTCAGATTACCGCCTGGAACAACTACCAGTCCGCGCTGGTTAATGCCAAAAATGCTCTTACTGCAAAGCAGACTTCAGAAATAACCATGTATCAAAAGAAACAAGTTGTTACTGATGCCGAAACAGCCCAAAGAGATTCCATCTCTGGTGGTTGGAACCCCGATACCAAAGAACCATACACCCAAAACGAGCTAGATATTGTTTCACGCGAGTACCCTCAGGCCCAAAAGGCATACGATGCCGCCGTCAAATCATTTCAAGTAGCCGACTCCAATATTTCTCTCGCTAATGCCAAGGTATCTTCTGCTTATAGAAATTATCAAAAAGTTAGCGGTACCGTTTTTTCTCCAGCCGATGGAACACTAAATAACTTTACCCTTGCTATCGGAGTTGTTCTAAGCAATACTACCGCTAGTTCTATTACTGTTAGCACTGGCACTGACTCCACCACCAACTCGTCTTCAGTTACGGCCCAAAGAATTGGCGCCATCAAAAACCCCAACGGTCAATATCAAGCCACTGTAAATTTAACCGAAGTTGATGTTACCAAGGTTCAGTCTAGCCAAAAAGTTACTGTTGTTTTGGACGCTTTTCCAGACAATACCCTTACGGGTACAGTACTAGCTGTTAATACTAGTGGTTCAGTCAGTTCTGGTGTCACTTCTTATTCCGCCTCAATACTATTAGATAAGTCTAGTTTAGATATCTATACCAACATGGCCCTAAGTGCCCAAATTATTACCGCCTCAATAGACAATGTCATTATGGTTCCTAGTGTCTCTATAAAAACAAATAATGGTCAAAAAACAGTTCAAATTCTCAAAGACAAAAAAGTAGAAACCATCAGTGTTGAGACGGGTGCTTCAAACGATACCCAAACCATCATCAAATCTGGAGTCAGTGAAGGCGACATAGTTATTACTTCAACCTCTACCACCACCAAAAGTACTACAACCACAAAATCCAGCACCTCGCTCTTTGGTGGTGGTGGCATGAGAATGCCAATGTAATTATGACAAAAGAAACTCCAATTATTTCCGTCAAAAATCTTTCCAAGGTCTATCAAACCGAGGGTGTAGAAACAGTTGCTCTCAGCAATGTCTCTTTTCAAATCAACAGAGGTGAGTTTGTCGCTATCATGGGACCATCTGGTTCTGGAAAATCTACTCTTATGCACATTCTAGGAGCATTGGACAAATCAACTTCTGGTGAATATATTTTAGGTGGCACCAACATCGAAAAGCTAGACGAAGACGAACTTTCGGATATCAGAAACCAAAAAATTGGCTTTATTTTTCAAGCTTTTAACCTCCTGCCTCGCACCACTACACTAAAAAACGTTATGCTTCCTATGCTTTATTCTGGGGTGAAAAAAGAAGAAGCCGAAAAGAGGGCAATCAAATTTTTGACTCTAGTCGGTCTTGAGAATCGACTGCATCATACCAGCAACCAAATCTCCGGTGGTCAACAGCAACGTGTCGCTATTGCCAGGTCCCTTGTTATGAATCCAGATCTGCTTCTGGCCGACGAACCAACCGGAAACATCGCTAGTGCCCAAGCCGAAGAAATAATGGGTATCTTTACCAAGTTAAATAAAGAAGGTCACACTATAGTTATGATTACTCACGAGCCAGATATTGCAGAATATGCTGAGAGAATTATTCTTATCAAAGATGGTCAGCTAGTAAGCGACAAGAAAAATAGTCACTACAAAAACTTATGAATTTTATAGATCAAATAACAGAAAGTGTCAGTACCCTAAGGTTAAACAAAATGCGTAGTGGTTTGGCAATCTTGGGTATTGTCATTGGTATTGGTTCTGTTATTGCCCTTATTTCTATAGGAAAGTCCAGTCAACAATCAATCCAGTCTCAAATTCAATCACTTGGTTCCAACCTATTAACTGTTTCTTCCAGCTCTCAAAGAAATGGGGTTGTTAGAGGAGCTCAGGGTAGTAGTAACACCTTAACTAGTGCCGACGCGGAAGCAATAAAAACCTCCCCAAAAATAACTACCGTCAAAAATGTTTCTCCAGAATATTCCGGTCGCTCTCAGGTAATTACGGGTAGTAACAATACCAACACCACTATTATCGGCGCTGTTCCAGTTTATGCTTCAGTTCACAATATAGCTATTGAAAGTGGTAATTTTATTTCCGAAAGTGATGAAAAAAGCATGGCCAAAGTTGCCGTGTTGGGGCCAACAACAGTAACAGACCTTTTTGGCGAGGGTAGTGTCCCAATTGGTGAAAAAATCCGTATTGGTAGCCAATACTTCACCATCATTGGTATTACAACAGCTAAAGGAGGCAATGGTCCCAACAATCAAGATGATCGCATCTACGTACCCCTATCTACCGCCCAAAAACAACTTTTTGGTTCCAGGTATTTATCCTCTATAGCTGTTGAGGCAAAAGATGCCGACTCAATGAACGATGCTGTAAATGAAATTGGTTATCTCTTACTCGATATGCACAAAATCTCTGACCCAACCAAAGCCGATTTCTCTATCATGTCCCAAGCAGATATCTTAAGTACTGCCTCATCTATAACCAGCACTTTCACTACTCTACTATCCGGTGTTGCTGCTATTTCGCTTTTAGTGGGGGGTATCGGCATTATGAATATTATGTTGGTAACCGTTACAGAAAGAACTAGAGAAATAGGACTAAGAAAAGCTCTTGGTGCCAAAAAGAAAACGATTATTACTCAGTTTCTTGTCGAGTCGGTTATCCTAACTTTTACTGGTGGATTGATAGGAATAGTTCTCGGGGTTCTACTTGCTTACATCTATTCCAGTGTTACCTCTTCACTCTTTATTATATCTAGTTCTTCTGTTTTTCTTGCCTTCGCAGTTTCCAGTGTTATCGGCATTATCTTTGGTTGGTATCCCGCCAAACGTGCCTCTAGTTTACAACCTATCGAAGCCCTCCGCTATGAATAGCTTTGCCTGCCC
>CAZPFY010000020.1:11689-20274 GCA_964586045.1 uncultured Pseudomonadales bacterium
GAGGGAATCTCGTATTCGAGCTGCGGCAATTCAAAAAATAAGTATTAGAAATTAAAAACCAAAAATGAAAAACCAAAATATCCCTACATTAGTAATTACCGGTGCTCTTTGTCTCGGTGTTGGTTTCTTTGCTGGTACCAAGTACCAATCCCAAAAACCAGCCGCGTTTGTAAATCAGTTCAGCAGGCAAGGTCAACAAAGTCAACGTGGTCAACAACTACCAGGTGGAACCAGGCAAACTGCAATAGGTGCAAACATTGCCAATAGAGGCGGATCTAGACCAGTAGCAGGAGAGATAATGAGCTCCGATACTAAAAGTCTAACCGTCAAACAACCAGATGGTAGTAACAAAATAGTTTTACTTTCTGCCTCAACCCAAATAAACAAAGCCCAAGCAGCAACAATTACAGATTTAAAAGTTGGCGAAAAAGTTTCAGTTTTTGGAACAGCCAACCCAGACGGCTCAGTAACGGCTCAAAATGTTCAGCTCAATCCCATGATGCCTGGCACTCCCGCTACCCCATCAGCCACACCCAAAAAATAAATCTTTTGTACTGTCATCCCGGACCAGAGGAGTTTATCCCGTGTATCCCCACGGGAGGATCCAGTATATAAATAACTCCTTATCTTGAGTTCTTGATTTTTTATACTTTGAGTTTTTTTTGCGTTGTCATCCCGGACTCGATCCGGTCCAGTATATAAATAACTCCTTATTTTGAGTTTTGGATTTTTTGATTTTTTATATTATTCCATTGAATTTAGACCGTTCATCCAAAACTCACAGGTAGCTACAATATCTCTTTGGGCAAATTCCCAATTTTTCCCCGGCACCATTTGGTAAGTTGTAATTCCATCATCACCGGTAACTCCTACAATTTTTTCTTCATCTTTAGGTGGATACATATTTAAGGTCTGTAGCTCTTCAATTTCTTTTCCGTGTTTCAATTTTTCTTCCTCGTTAATCCTTAAAACAATTCCTGTTTCGTCCACTGCCAGCTCTATGGCCACGTCACCCTTGTTGTTGTTCCATGTTTGAGTCATGCTTTTTAGTTTATAACAAAAGTCACAAAAAACCGACCTCTTTAGAGATCGGTTTTTGCACGTCATTGCGAGTTTCGATTCTTCGAACCGAAGCAATCTCAATCCACAAACGTCAAGGCGTGGCCTTTTTTGCCAGCTCTTCCTGTTCTACCTATGCGGTGAACATAATCGTCGTATGTAGCTGGTTGATCAAAGTTAATAACATGACTAATATCTTTAACGTCAATTCCTCTGGCAGCCACATCGGTAGCTATCAAAACGTTCATCTCGCTGCTGCGAAATTTACGCAGAGCCGACTCGCGTTGAGATTGTGATTTGTTACCGTGAATTGAAGTGGCTTTAAATCCACTGTCAAATAGCTCACGGGCAACTTCTTCTGCGCCATGTTTGGTGCGAATAAAGACAATTACTTTTTCAAACTCTTCTTTTCGCAAAAGGTCTTTAAGTGTATTGATTTTGTTAGCTTTACCAGAAGCTTTTATTACGTTTTGTTCTACATTTTGTGCAGTTGCTCCGGTTTTAACAGAAATCTTTATGGGCGACTTCATAAAATTCATGGCAATTTGTTCAATGCGATTGTCCAAAGTAGCCGAAAATAACAAAGTTTGCTTTTCATCTGGCAAGAGAGCCATGATCTCGGTAATATCTTTTACAAATCCCATATCTAGCATGCGGTCGACCTCGTCCAAAACAACTGTTCTGGTGCTATTAAAGTGAAGAACATTTCGCTGGTATAGGTCTTTAATGCGGCCAGGGGTACCAATAATTATGTGGGGTCTGCGTTTAAGGTCCATTATTTGACGTCTTATATCAGATCCACCTATAAGCAATGCGGAATAAACCGGCATGGATGCAGCTAATTGTCTAATTTCTTCTCTTATTTGAACCGCCAGCTCGCGAGTAGGAGCCATAATCAAGGCTGTCTGATTTTGGTCCTTCATTATTTTATTAATAATAGGCAATACAAAGGCTAGAGTTTTTCCTGTTCCGGTGTCAGCCAAGCCAATAATGTCCATTCCCGCCAAGCCATGCTTAAGGGTCTTGTCTTGAATAGGAGTGGGGTCAGTAAACTTCAAAAACTCAATATTCTTCACAATTTGAGGATGAACCTCAAAATCACTAAATTTGTGCTCAATAACTACCTGTTCTTCAACAGTTAGATTTATGGCTGCTCTTACAAAAAGGCGAGTGTCTAGCTGTTTGGGCATAAACTTGTTCCCTCTACCTCCACCAAATCCACCTCTGCCCCCAAAAGAGCGTTGTCCGCCACCAAAATTATTACCTACCGGTCTTCGACCCGCAGTTCGTCTACGTGTAAACATATATATAGGGAGAAAATCCGTCTCCTTCGGTTGTCCTTTAAGAAAAAATGCAGGTCGGACAACGCGAGAGCGGTCAAACATGCGAAGCTAATTACTTCGACTCATAAGAACAATATGGGGTATTTTAGCATACTTTCCCTCCAAAAGCCACAAAACCTTCTTGACAGCCTTATAGCATCATGTTATCCTATAACCTGCCAACTCGGCAACAACATGGAAAACACAAATACCAAAACAAATCTGATCCTTCTCTTACTGCTTCCAGATGGTTCAGGCAAAGGGCTTCAAAGTGCCCGGGACTTTTGCGTATATATTACTTAATAATGTATTAATTAAATTACACTCAAACGCCCCGAGCTCGCTCGGGGCGTTTTTAGTTGTCTCGAAAAACGATCTTTAATAATTTATAGGAGGTTTTATGTATCGCAAGTTATGGTCTATTTTGTCACCATTCCATCGCAATTTCTTTATTTTTGCCGGAATAGCCTTTGTCTATGAGGTCATCCAGCTTGGCGCTAGCTACGTTATTAGCCTTGTAGTCAATCTCTACGATTCACATCAATTGCATGATCTTCAATGGGGGCTAATTATTTTTCTGACTATCTACTACATAGTCAATATGTTTTTAGATAACTATTACGATTTTTGGATTGTTTCCAAGCATAGTTTTCCCATTTATCGTTTCCTCAAGCTTGCCGCCATCAAAAAATTTCTCAAAATGGATATTCCCTGGCACCATCGGCACAACTCGGGGACATTAGTGGGTAAGGTTAGTGATGGCGTTTGGAAAGCTTTGGATATCGTCGATGTTCTTAGTTGGGAATTTGTCCCTACTGTTATTCAAACTTTTGTAAGTTATATTCCTTTAATAATTATTTCTCCTTGGGTGGCTGCAATTTTAACCATCACTTTTTACTTGTTTGGTTGGTTAACCATTAAGGCGAATAAGGCTAGGAATAAGTTACGCGAAGAGCGTCAAGATCTTTATGAATTAGAATGGAGAGAATCTGTTTCCTCTGTTCAGTCGGTTGAAACCAGTCTTATGTTTGGTCAGCAACAAAAGCTAATAGACGAGCTGCAAGACGTTCATGACGGTATTGTAGACAAAGCCATAGCAGAATATCGGCTTGCTATTTTTACCTACACCAGATGGCGAATTATTGTTTTAAACACTTCGAGAAATATTATTCTTATAATATGGATAGCTCAATTGTTAAGCGGTTCTATTACCGTCGGCGATTTAATCTTTTTAAGTGTTATAACCGAAAAGTTACTTTCCAGCGTTTGGCGTTTTGCTCGGCTTGCTGATAGAGCCATGGAAGCTAGCGAAGGTATTAATCGTTTAGCTGATTTATTGATCGAGAAAGAGCCTGTCGAAACTGGTACTACCCAACTTATTCCGACAACCCCGCTTGGCCTTAGTTTCCAAGATGTTTGTTTTGCCTACGAAGGTGAATACAGCGAAGACGATGGTGCTCTACACGACTTTAATTTAGAAGTTGAGCCGGGCAATATTGTCGCTCTAGTTGGTCCCTCTGGTGCCGGTAAAACAACCATTCGCAAAGTTGTAACGAGACTTTCTAGATGCCAAAAAGGATCAATCACTGTAGGCGGCGTCGAAATAAATGATTGGGCTGGAACCCAATTACTCGAACAATTTTCTTATGTTCCCCAAGGCGATGATGTTTACATTTTCGACGATACTCTGCTATACAACATTCGTTTTCCTTCCCCAGAAGCGACCGAAGAAGAAGTCAAAGAAGCAGCTCGCCTCGCCGGAATTCATGATTTTATTCTCACTCTCAAAGATGGTTACCAAACTCAAGTCGGCGAAAGAGGTATCAGGCTTTCTGGTGGCCAAAAGCAACGGCTTGCCTTGGCCAGAGCCATTCTTGCCAATCGCCCTATTTTAATTTTGGACGAAGCCACTAGTGCTGTCGATGCCATCACCGAAAACGAAATCCAAACCAATATGAAAGAAATTCTCAAAGGCAAAACCGCAATCGTCATTGCCCACCGACTCTCGACCATTTGGGGTCTCGCTGACAAAATTATCGTCATGGACAACGGCAAAAAAGTCGAAGAGGGTACTCATCAAGAATTAATTGCCCTCAATGGTTTATATACCAAAATGGTTTTTCTTCAAACAGAATAGTTTTCAACAGTTCTCCCTCGCCCCGCTTCACGCGGGGCAATTTTATATAAAAAAGGCGCTCTTGGTAGAACGTCATGATTGGCAAATGCCCATTGGCTCTGTTGATATAAATATTTTTTGTCAAGAACAAACTAATATAAACTATACCTTATAAACAATATACACTTACGGCCTTATACTATATAATATATCCAAATATCTATAAAGTACTCCTAATGTTCGACCCCAAAAAACCATACAACAAGTTACCCACACTTCCACCAAGTGTAAACCTAAAAGATCCAGACCGTCAAAAATTTCCTAAGTCCGTAAGCATATTCTAGCACTGGTCTCAAAAGATAAAATCAATAATAGAAATACATAAATAATGTACGTAAGTAGTCAATGAATTTTATTTACCATGTTTCTGGATTGTCTCGTTTATTATTGACCCATCTCTGAGTTCAATGTTTCGCTCTGCTAATTTGGCATATTCAGGCTCATGAGTAACCATAATAATGGTTTGACCTTGCTTATGCAGATTCAAGAAAATATCTAATACTTTTTCTGATGACTCTGTGTCTAGATTAGCGGTTGGTTCATCGGCAAAAAGAATTTTTGGATTATGCACTATTGAGCGCGCGATACTAACCCGTTGCTGCTGACCTCCAGAAAGTTGGCTTGGCAGGTTGTCTAGTCTATCTTGGAGGTCAACTTTTTCAAGTGCTTCTACTGCTTTCTTTTGAGCGATGCTTTCATCAATACCCTGCATGAGAAGAGGCATCATGACATTTTCCTTAGCTGTGAGCATGGGTAGAATGGCATAGTCTTGAAAGATATACCCTAAGTTTTTCAGCCTAAATGAGATCCTTTCTTCACTTGTTAATAGGGAAGTGTTGACGTTTTCAATCTCAATAGTGCCTTGATTAGGATGGTCCAATAAACTCAGCTGGTATAAAAGCGTGCTTTTGCCTGATCCGGACATGCCAGTAATTGCAAGAAACTGGCCAGAGGGAACTGAAAAGCTAATTTTCTTTAACGCAGTAAGCGTGTTATCACCTATCGTAAATATTTTTGTTAGATTACTGGCTTTTATCATATTTTTTATCTACCCAAAATTGCGTCTAATGTATTTTGTTTAGTCACCATCCAGGCTGGAACATAGCCAGAGATGAAGGCAGTAACAGTCAAGATAAGGCCGCGAATGATGAGACCGTTTGTAGTGATCGCTAATCTTCCTTCTGTGACTGGAAATTTTAAAGGATGGAGATCAAACCAGGGGGCAAGAAACCAAATAATAATAAGACTAGAAAATAGTATTCCAGAAAGAGCATAAAATAATGATTGAATAACATAGGAAATCTCAATAGCACGAGCGGAGATACCTATCCCTTTCATAATCCCAATATATTTTCTTCTGGTGATGGCATTGACAAAAATGACAATGAAAATAGTAATAGCTCCCACAATCAATGAAATTACTCCCACGATATTACCAAGCATGGAAAATGTTTTTTTCATGTCTGAAATAGCTTTTGGTAAGGTTTCTTCAGCCGTTTCTACAATAACGTCGGTGTTGTAAGAGAAATTATCTACTATGTAACCCTTGGCGTCTTTGTTGTTGGAACCCTGATTGAGTAATACGGCCATTTCGTTGACATTAAGACTTTGATTGTTTGTTAATGCTCGCATAGTACTCTCGAGTATAAAGATACGACTGTCCACGGTACTATTTCCGGTATCAATGATTCCTTTGACAGAAACATCTGCCTCCGTTTTGCCAATCATTAGTTTTAATCTAGAACCAATGACCACCCCCTCTAGACGTGATTCCGTGGAAGAACCTTTGGAGTATTCGGCTAACAAACTTTTGCCGACGATAATCCCTTCAGTGTCGTAATCGCTCAAAAATCCGCCCTCAATTAATTGGGTGGACAATCCAGTAACTGCATCTTCTTCGCTCGGATTAATTCCCACCAAAGTGCTACTTACTCGTTGGCCTATTTCCGTATCTTTAATTTTTACTTTGCTTTCGTTCTCTAGGGTTGCAGGCACGGTATATCGCTTTGATAATGCCTTGTAAGTAGGCAGGCTTCTAATAACGGAGTCCAACATGCTGGCTTGAGATATTGAGGTATTCTGACTGACCGGCTTGATTAAAATATCTGAGGAGTAATATGTTTTAAATGAGTTCATCATTCCGTCAGCCAACCCAATGAGAATGCCTCCCATTAACACCATGTTAAAAAAGGTCAGAGACATCACAAAGATAATCAGCGCTGTTGACCAAGGATTATTGCGCTTAAGTTCACGGACTGCTAAAAATTGACCTACAGTAAGATCTTCTTTAAGTTTGTTAAGACTCGCTTGTATTTTCATAAACTTTTACTGTTTGGCCTTACCAGCACTTCTGTTCCACTATCCAAACCAGATATTACTTCCACCTTGGCAAATCCCTTTTCTCCCAATTTCACGGGAGTAAGAATGCTATCATCACTACTGGCTTTTTGGACAAATGCTGCCCCGTCTTTGTAGATTATTGCGCTCATAGGAATGGCTATAGTATTTTCTTTACGAATTAACTCAATCGTAGCAATTGCCGTCATATTGGGTTTGATTTCAGCTGGTAAATCGATAATTTCAATTTTCGCTTCAAAAGTGGTAACTCCACCAATAACAGTGCCTATCGAATCAATGGAAGAGATCTTTCCTGAAAAAACCGTATCTTTCAGCGCATCAAAAGTCACATTCACCTTTTGTCCTAGTGAGACTTTGGAAGCATAAACTTCATTTACAAATACGGTTAACAATGGCTCATTTTCTAAGGCATCTTCATAGGCAATTTTGGCTAGATTTACTTGTGCTTGAGCTGCGGCAATAGATATATTTGCTTCTTTATATTTTGTCTCAGTTGAGCGAAAATCTTTCTCTGCCTGAACAAGCTTTGAATCAATACTTAGTTTTTCTAGATCAGTGTAATCTTCTTTGGTAGCAGGATTGGTTGTGTTGTCATTTTTATAATCAATGCCGTTCTCTGCATCTAAAACAGCTTGTCTTTTCAGCCACATCGTTGCATCTGCCGCTTCTTTATTTTGTCTAGCGGTGACAACAGTGCTAAGCGCGTTTTGATATGTCGCATACGTAGACGCCTTTTCCGTTTCAGTTGCTGTTTTATGATAAATCCCACTTACTTGAATAGTTTCAAGAAATGTTTCCGTTTGCGTAGTGTATAAAAGACGAGTATCTGGTTTACGCAATACGATAGTTTTAAATCCAATAGCCAAGACTATTATCAGAGCTATTATTGGATATATTTTAGGAATTTTCATATTATTTTTGGATTTGAGCTTCTAAAATGTTGGTAAATATGCGGACTAATTCCTTAAGATCATTTTCTGGAATTGCTGATAAAACTTTAAAATGATTTTTCTCTAATTGCTTTTTAAATACGTCCATTTGTCTTGCTCCTTCAAGAGTAATGGAAAGACATATTGTTCTGCGATCAGTTGGACTATCATCTCTTTGAATATAACCTGCAACAGCTAAACGATTGGTAAGTTGTGCTACTGCGGACAGTGACATGGACAGCTCATCCGCTAATGCACCTACAGGAGTTTTGGGGTGTGTGTGAATATATGCAAGTGCCTGAACTTGAAGTAGAGTGATCGCCTTATCTTCAAATGAACTGGTCTGTTCGATCAATCTGCGAACTTTTACTGCTTTGCTTAAAAATTCAGATAGTAATTTTGTGTTGACATTATTCATAATATAAATATTGTTTATGATGTTAATAGTTTAGTACATAAACTATATAATGTCAAGCCTCTATTAAAATATTTCAACTAATTACTAATTATCATCTTAACTCATTCTCATGAAGATGAAAATTGCATAGACCTGGCATAGCTTTGGTTTTTCCGTAGACATTATGAGGGTTAATAGCCGCAAAAGAGGAAATAAAAACAATTCCTGCACCTGTCAAGTACCCCATTCTTGAAGACCGGTTTGCATCAGTTGCTCAGCGTAAATTGACGGTGGCATCCTGAGAGCGGTATGTATTCTCTCGTAGTTGTAGTAGTGAACCTGTC
>CAZPFY010000021.1:0-20249 GCA_964586045.1 uncultured Pseudomonadales bacterium
AGAATGGCACAAATTACAAATCAGCTAAGTGGTGCACTTCCACTGCGGATGTAGGCACCTCCTTTTTTCAAATTAGATACCCTATAATAACACAAAGAATTGTTGTCGTCAACAATCTGTGTTCCAAATCAACAACGTCATACTCGCTCTAATGCCTTTGCCGGCTTGGTAGTATAATTCCTCAAAGCACTTGAAAAAAGGAGAATAGAGGATGTCAACAAACACAAAAGATATGGTTGTTCTTTCTGTTGTAGCCGAAAAACTAGCCACAGTCGGATTCGCAAATACAGTCGCAAAGCCGCTTCAAGTCGTCGAAGGTCGCCTGTATATGGAAGTTACAACTGGGCTGGCCGGTTATATCATGGTCGATCCTCCAACACAAAGAGTTAAGTTTGTTTACAACACTTCCGGCGAGCCAGAACGCAATTTTAGTTGCACCGACGAGCAGCTGGATCTGTTGCTCGAGTTACTCGAAACACAGTAGACGCCGACCGCCCACTTACCTGGGCGGATTTTTATACCCCATATTATGCTATAATACCGTATCTTTTGATCTTAATCAGTACCTTAATTTGCAGTTATGGAGAACTCGCATGGCCCCTCAAAACCCCACCCCTACAGATATCTTTTTTGCGTTGGTTTCCGGTATTCTCAATACTTCTTACATCGCCTCTCTCATTGAAGACAGTGAGGCCTATATTAAAAACGGCTACCTCTTTTGGCCTGTTGCGTCCGAAGAGGAATATCCTATTTACTACGCCGCCAATCCAAAGTTAAGAGAAATCTACGAGCTCGAATTTCCCGATCAAGATCCAGTTAATGGCATCCCAATTCGTAGCGACGAGGATCTTATCTGGTTAATCGGCGATCTTACCGAATTTATCCAGGAGCTCGAAGAACAAGAGTTTTTATATCCTCGTGGCCTCGTCTTCCCAGACGAAGCCCAATATTTTTGTGGAGCCACAAGAGGTTCCGTCCACTCTCTTTCGTAAACAAAGGAAATATAAAATGTCCCCAAAAAGAAAATCTGCCTCAGAGTCTTTATTCGAATTTGTCCTCAGTGCCTACAACGATACCGAACTGGCCGATACTCTACGTCAAAATGCCTTTTTCAACGGCAATTATTTTATCTGGTCATTTTTTTTGTTTGATAATACAGAAATAATGCCCGGACCCAATGATGGCGAGATGTGTGTTTACGCCGTTAACCCCTTTGCCAAAGAAATTTTCCAACTGGAAGATGAAAATCAAGATCCTCGAACCGGGGTAAAAATCACAAGTGAAGAGGTTGCTTATCAAATTCACTTAAGTATTAGAACTTTCTTGGAAGTGATAAAAATGTTCGAGAGCAGCATCATGGAAAATGGTATTGATGTACAGGTAACTCAAAAACCCTCACATCTTCTTTTTGAGATCGTAAAAGCCGTCTTTGAAGATAACAGAATTTTACAGGTCTTCGGCGGTAAAGGCGTTGTCAATGGCGACTTTTTTATCTGGTCCTACGGCCTCGAGCCTTTACATTTCTATACCATCAATCCCATCAAAGGGACCATCCACCTCTTAGACTCACAAACTCAGAAGCCAAACTCAGGTCGCCTCGTTACCGACGAATCTGAAATCCTCAACCTTTTGGAAGAAGTCGTTGCCTTCATGGCGGACAGTGTCGACAGTAGACAACCAGCCAATTTGGGCTTCAATCCAGCCAGGTACAGAGCCAAAGACAGCTTCTCGTCCTGCTAAAATAATTTACGGATTCTCTCTTGTTTTTACAGCCTCCAACTCGGAGGCTTTTTTGTGTTAAAATACCCCAGAACATTCAAACCAAAATACAATATAAGCGAGGATAAATGTCAAAATCTATTTCTAGAATTTTAAAAGAAATTCAAAAGGAATCCAAGAATCATCTTTTTGCCAAGATAAAAGAAATTGTCAAAGACAAGAGTTACGAATATTTAAAGGGAATATTTTTTGTCAACGATCTCCTGATCATTAACATCGGTGAAAATCAATCAATACACATTTACCCACTTGAGCGTAAAATTTTTCGAGTTGATCACACAGATTCGAGCTGCCAAGACTACGACTCACAGGATGATATTACCGTCCTTAATGCCTTCTTCTCAGAGTTTTTAGAACTTTTCGAAAATAGCAAAACTAGCAAAAGTTCAGCTAAAGTCTATGGGACACTAAAGGGGATCGTCAAGAAGCTTGTAGGAATTCAAAATGAGCCATGTCCTAATGCCGCAGATCTTTTCTTTAAAACAGAGCTTTGGTACTACAAATCGTTGCTCTCGCTACACATTGCCAATTATTGTTTTAGAAAAGATGGCCAATATCGGTTCAAATTGCCAAATAATACACTTCTTCATCTTTATATTTCTCGAGTCTACATGACCGACGAGGGAATTTATATCATCGAAAAAATCTCGGATCGCGCATCAGTCTTTCTGTCTGAAGCCGATTGCCAGCCAGAGATTCTCTCCGCGTGCAAATATTTGACTAGCGACCCCGCCGCCTTTCTCAGTCCAAAATAGTTTTTCCTCGACAGTCCCGCCACAATAGCGGGACTTTCTTTTGCCAAAAATTCCGTCATTGCGAACCGCCTCTGGCGTGTGTGGCAATCCATCCCCCTCCTGTTATTTTTACCTCTGCCTGCCCGCCTAACTCAGTACTCTGTGTTGGTTGGGTCATTCCGGACTTGATCCGGAATCCAGTTCCGATTAAATATTTATAACAATTAAAAACCTGCTAATATTATTTTATATGTCAACAGCAGCAGCAGGAACAGATTCCCCCCCCCGCTTAGAAGAACTAGGTATTTCACAACATCGTCAGCAAAGACAACCGTTTCAACCTCGTGCCGACTTAGTGGGAACATATGATCCGTATTACCCAGGACACGAAAAACATATTTCTAATTTTGCAGACAAAACATTAAATGTTGATTTAGGTACTCAATATGAGTCTGAAGAAAATAGAAAAAAAAGAGTAGAGGCAAAAAGGCCAGAAGCCCAAAAAGAGCGCAAAAAATATCTAGCCGGTCTTAGGCAAGACGAATCAAATGATAAACGAGACAGCGTTCCCAGCGATATGGGCTTCGGTAATCCTGGCGAAAAAGGTACAGATGGAGACGCCCCCAATGAATATGATGACGGTGCGGGCGACGAAACGCTAGATGGTTTCCAAGTTCTTCAGGCGGCCGATTATCGCACGGTAGAAGCTAACGAAGCCAAAGAAAACCAAAAAATTGATAACGGAACTACAGGAACGATTGAAAACCCAGGTCAGGCATCAATTGAAAAAGACGAAAACGACCACTGGTACGGAGTAGAAGATAAACCTAAACTAAGTGATATTGGAGACAAGGAACTTCAACCTTTAGACAATAGACATGAAAACACTGTAGCTCGTAAATTACTATCTCAAGTAAATGTCGAAAAGGGTGGTAGGGTGTATGACGCCAGAATAGATATCAATAGAATCACCAATTACAGACAAAAAGATTGGCTTAAAAACCACGGTGGTGCCGTAAAAGTTCAAGAAATCTGGGACAACGCCTCTTTTGTAGAAGTCATGGTCAGGCCACACGGTGAAACTCAGGTGGTTATGCACGCTGCCGTCAAAAATGGCGAAAAACTTGGCCAAGAACTAAGGTTAAATGCCGATGATTATTTTGCTATGTTTTCAATTCCATCAGTAAGCGAAGGCGCTTCTCGTTTTCAAAAACGAAGATTCCAGCTCAATAGCCCCGCGGATGAAATGAAGCTAAGAATATTTTTCGAAAAAGTTACCGTAAATGGGAAAAGAGTTGGTTTCAAAAAGGATGGCACTCCAACTATCATTAAAATTACTCCTTGGGAGCCAATGGAAGCCTCTCTTATGCAAAAAGAAATGGCAAGAGATACCCGACAGCCTGCGCCTTGGCACGAAAATAATCTATCTGGAACCGCCTTCGATAAAGCGGGTTGGCCAGAAAAAGTAAAGGCAGAAGAAGAAAAGAAAAAACGCAAAGGTTGGCGGTGGTGATGGTAGAATAAACACCAGACTATGAATAATATATTTGCTCCTCTCCGTGCCCTTTTTAAAGTAGGCGATCTACGCAATCGTTTTATTTTTACTATTATTATCATCGCTATTTTTCGTCTCGTTGCTCACATCCCTACGCCAGGTATCAATGTTGCTGCTCTCAAAGAACTTTTTGGTGGCAACGCCTTCTTGTCTCTCTTAGACGTTTTTTCTGGCGGCACTCTTACCAACTTTTCCGTTATGGCTCTCGGTCTCAACCCTTATATTAACGCCTCCATTATTATCCAAATGCTCGGTATGGTCGTTCCTCAGTTAGAAGCTCTCCAAAAAGAAGGGGACTACGGTCGCCAAAAACTAAATCAATACACTCGTCTCCTCACTTTACCTTTAGGCTTTATGCAGGGTGTCGCTTTGGTTATGCTTCTTGCTCGTCAAGGGCTTACTACTACCTCTGACCCTCTCAAACTCGCCGCTATTATCTTCACTCTCTCTGCTGGCACCTCATTTCTCATCTGGCTTGGTGAACAGCTAAATGATTATGGTTTAGGAAACGGTATTAGTATGATTATTTTTGTCGGTATCGTCAGTCGCATGCCCGTTAGCGCTGCTCAGGTATTTTCCACTATCGATGCTTCCCAGTATTTTACTTACGCTATCTTTTTGTTCTTCGCTGTCGCTGCTATCTATGCTATAGTCCGAACTGGCGAAGCAGTCAGGGAAATTCCTATCCAATCCGCCCGTCGTGGCGCCAACTCTTTTACTGCTACGGTTTCCAATCACTTACCACTAAGGCTAAATCAGGCCGGAGTTATCCCAATTATTTTTGCCGTTTCTTTTATGTTAATTCCCAATCTCTTAAGTCGTGTGCTTGCCGGAGTCAATCAGCCTGCTTTAGCCAGTTTTGCTTCTACTTTAAGTACGGCTCTAGCCCCCAATACCGTGCTCTATAACGTTCTCTATTTTATTTTAGTTGTGGCCTTCTGTTATTTTTATACTGCTGTCGTTTTCAATCCGGAGAAAATAGCCAAGGATCTGCGTTCTTCTGGTTCTTTTATTCCCGGTATCCGTCCTGGCGATAATACCGTCGAGTATTTAAACTTTGTTTTAAATCGCATTACTTTAGTTGGCGCCAGCTTTCTAGGATTAGTTGCCATCTTCCCCTCCATCGTTTCTGGAGTTACCGGTATTAGTTCTATTGCCATTGGCGGAACGGGTATTCTTATCGTCGTCTCGGTCGTTCTCGAAATTCTCAAAGCCATCAACTCACAGATGTACATGCACAACTACGATAAATTTTTAGACTAAATCCATGTCCGAAAATGAAACTTTTGGTTTAGAGTTGCAACAAGCAGTAGAAGATCTCGTCAAAAATATTGATCAGTATAGCCACTCTACTCTTGGCGATGAAGATCACCAAGTCATCATCCTAAGCAAACCAGCCGAAATAAAAAATGAAAAGGTTTATCTTCTTTTTAGCAAGCAACTTGGAACCAGAACTCTTCGCTTCAACCAAGGACACACTCTCTCAACAGCCGAGCTCGAACCCCTCTTTCACATGTATCTAAAAAAGGAACTGGAGATAGGGGCTTCGAATAGACATCAAGACCCCATTGTTCTTCGCCAAGGTGGCGGATTGTATCAGGCAGGCGAAAATCTCAAAGTTAATATTGGAGAATTTCCGATTTCTCCTCTCAACCTAAATTTGGAAGATCTCGAACAGCTAAAGACCAGCAACAAAAAGGAAAATTTGTTACCTTAAAATTTAAAAAGGAGGCTCCAATGAACTCTTTTCTGGCTTTTATAAATATGGCTGCAGATTGGGTTTGCACGTTTTGCAGTACTTACAACACCAAAGGCACAAAATGCAGCAACTGTAAATAACCCAAATAAATTTTTCCCGGGCTGGATTATTCCAGCTCATTTTTTAATATATATGACCAACAAAAAACAACCAATTAACTATTTACCTCTCAATATTTTAAGTAGATACGAGCTTTTTCTCGTTCTCTCTGATAAAAAACCATCGTGTAGCGTTGAAATTAAAGACGACAAAAAAAGCTACCACTTTAAAATTCAGCAATTTCTAAAAAATCACAAGGCATACTTCGCAGTGGATACAGAAAATCCAGCGCTCTACTTTGTTTCAAAAATTAAAGAAAACGCTTTTGGACTACAAAAAATATGGAACTTAGAGGGAGAAGAAATAGAAATAAAAAAGGGTTTATTACTTGGATATCCGAAAGAAGCAGCCAAAGCTTACGCGAAATACTCCAAGTCACCAGATAGATCAAAATATTTATCTCTATGTATAGATCCTTACGGTGGATATATGATCAGAGCTGGTTACAAGGTAGAAGATACTAAAATTAGTCAGTCGTGGCGACAATTTATAGAAAAAGAAAATCCTAAACTAGTCGAGTGGCTAGACAATAAAATAAATCCACTTTTAAAAAAACTTTAATACAATAAATAATATGAAAACAATTCTCGTCGACGCCCTCGGAACATTTGTAATTGAAGATCAAGGTATAAATCAAGATCTTTATGGGCTTTTGGAAACTTATCCCAACAAAAAAATAATATTAACTAATGCAAGCGACGAGCAACTTGTTCAGTTCGGTATTGTTGACATGCCCTACGAAGTCTTTAGTCTAAAACACAATCCAGACAAAGATAATCCAGAGTATTTCAAAACCATGCTTACTAATTTTGGTTTAACATCTGCTGATGTTATTTATTTTGAGCATAGTCTCCCCGCAGTCGAAAGTGCTAAGTCTGTTGGTATAACTTCTCATTTTTATGACGCAGACAAAAAAGATCTTGTAATCCTAAAGGGCTTTTTGGATAATAATCTCTAGTGCTTAATCCCTCTCGGCTTCGCCGTCTCTCCCTTTGACAAGGGAGAACAAGATACGCTTAACTATTCCAAAGTCATTTATCACAGTCTCATTCGTAAATCTAATTGTTTGAATTCCAATTTGTTTTAGAAAAGCATCTCTTTCTTTGTCATACTCTTTTCTGGCCTCGTGTATTTCACCATCAATCTCAATAGCCAAATTTAGTTTGGAACAGTAAAAATCCAAAATAAATCTATTAATTGGCTTCTGCCTTAGAAATGTATAACCTAGTCTTTTCCCTTTAAGTAATTTGTTCCAAATTATTTGTTCAGCTAATGTTTGTCTGTTTCTATTTCTCCTAGACATTTCTGTCAACTGACTTAAATATCCTACAGCACCATTCATTGAGTTTAGAGCCTCGGTAACGATTTTCTTCACAAATCTATCATAACGTCCCCCTTGTCAAAGGGGGAGAAGAGGGGGATTAAAGAACATTGAGGTACTAATATCCTGGATTCCGGATTCCCGAGACATACCCGGGATCTGAGGACAGGTCCGGAATGACAGTAACGTTCCCCTTGTCAAAGGGGGAGTGAGGGGGATTAAAACCCTGTCAAAGAAAGGGGCGGGGAAGGGTTTCAGTGTAAAATCTCTTTATGAACATCATTCTTCTCGGTGCCCCTGGCTCAGGCAAAGGCACCCAATCCGAAAAAATTGCCGAACACTTTAAACTCGCTCACATCTCAGGAGGGCAGCAGCTTCGCAAGGAAGTCGAAAGCGGCACTCGCCGCGGCGAGCTCATCGGCCACATTATGGAAAAAGGCGACTTGGTTCCTTTTGACGAAATCAGTTCCGTTATCGAACCAGAACTTATCGCCCACAAAGATGGGTTTGTTTTGGATGGAAGTCCTCGCGACTTAGTCCAGGCCGAGTATCTCGATAAATTTTTAACCCAAAATAATATTGTCATCGACAAGGTCATTTATTTATCCGTCCCCGAAGAAAAATTAATCACTCGTCTCTTAAAAAGAGCCGAGCTAGAAAATCGCGAAGATGATACTTTGGAAAGCATAACCGAAAGGTTTAGAATTTTTCATGAAATTACCGAACCAGTATTAAATTATTATCGTCATAAATCAAATCTTCTCGAAATTGATGGTGACAGAAGTGTTGAAGACATAGCAGCTGATCTGAGGAATATAATAGGGGAGCAATGAGCCCCAAAACAACAAATATGATCGAAGGCGGAAAACGCCTAGGCCACGTCAAGCTTCTTCTTTCTCAAGCCGTCAAAGCTGGAGTTACTCCTTTAGAAATTGATTCTTTGGCCGATAAACTTATCAAAGATTTTGGTGACAAACCCGGCTTCAAAATGGTCGACGGTTACCGCTTTGCTACCTGTATTAATGTCAACGCCGGTATTGTTCACGGTATTCCGACCAGTAAACCCTTCCAAGAGGGCGATGTGGTAAAGGTTGATGTCGGTTTATATCACAACGGTTTTCACCTCGATACCTCTACTACTGTTTACATCCCTCCTCGTGACGCCAAAGTTCAAAACTTTTTAGAGATCAGTCAAAAAGCCCTGGAATCTGCCATTTTTCAGGCTACCGCGGGTAACAGCGTTTACGATCTTGGCTTAGCAATGCAGACCGTTGTCGAGGCCGGAGGCTACAACGTCATCCGCGATCTTACTGGCCACGGAGTGGGTCGGGAGCTCCACATGAAGCCCTACATCCCTTGTTATGCCGAACCAGGTACCAAGCGAGACATTTTAAGTGTCGACCAAACCATTGCTATCGAAATTATGTCTGCCATGGGCAACTACAGCCTAGTCGAGGATCCAGACGGCTGGACTCTCTCCACTCAGGATGGCTCCATTACCGCCATGTACGAGGAAACAGTTTGCATCACAAACGGCGAACCCCTGATCCTCACCCAAATAAACTAACCCATAGCTTGACAGATGGTGTCTCACCTGATAATATACCCTCAAGGCTGGCAGTAAACCAGAAGTGAGTGCAACCGATTTTATGGGCCTCATCGATCGGGCTGACCACCGCAGTTTGGCTTGGATGTTTAGGGCTTAAGACCTTCCCCCAAACCCAAACTTGGCCTAGGGTCCACTTGCGTGTCTGCGAGTATATAGCAGGCGACAGAGAGTGGTGCGGTCAAACTACCAGGGGTGTACCTGGGCAGAAGAATAATAGTGAAACGGCTGGCTCAAAGCCTCAATAGTTTTCACCTTCTGCGGAGAGGTTCTGAGGCACAGCCCTCGAGCAATTCAGTGATTCCAAGTCCCAAAGAGTGGACCTAAGAAGCCTGACAGAGTCTCTCTCACACACATCTCCTTCTCGCCCAGCGGCGCGGAGGAGATTTTTTTGTACCATGTTATAATAACCCTATAATTCTTGCTATTTTACATCCAAGGAGCCGTCTGTGAAAAAAACAATTTTTGTCCTTAGTTATAACGACACCAATGACCTCACTAAAAATCTCTCAGAACAAAACACCCCAAGCCACATCTTCAAGATTGTAGATATATCTCAAAAAATTGGCTTTTTAACCCGATTAAGTATTCTTCTAAATATTTTTTTTGGGACCGTTGTCTTTGTTCTCAATGATCAGCTTCTAGCTGACGGAGACGGAATATATCTCATCAAGCTTGCTCTCCAGTCAAAGAAAAGCTTATTCCTCACTTTCGAACCAAATCTATCTTTACCCGTCTGGTTGCCTAATGAAAAAGTAAATTACCTCTCGGTTCCCACCACGTCAGAAGACGTCAGAGAGGGCCTTCAAGCCATGTCCAAAATAATTCTCTCTAACGTAAGCTTTTTTTACAACGAAGAAAGGAGTAAATATGTCCAGTAAAATTTTAATTATTCACGACGGGATCACATCTTATCTTGCGGATATTGTGGTCAGCAATCTCAAAGGTTATGGCCTTGCTTCCACAACTCTCCGAGAAGTTCTTGTCTCCGGAAGGGCAATCAATATCAAAGAAATGGTAGACAATGCCAGTGCCGTTATTGTTCTTGATGGTAAAGCTGTTCTTACCGATTCGATCGCTTCTGCCGCCATCGCCTACGCCAAAGACAGTGGTAAAACAGTCGTCCCAGTAGAGTCATCGTATGCTGGTAGAACTATTTCTAGTCTCGACTTCTTCCGAGCAGAAATGCATCCTTATCAAACCATCGGTTATCCCGTTCTTCCTCGAGATCATGATGAATTTTATCGTGAAGTCATTTTTGCTCTCTCCCCAACTTAGCCCCCCAAGCCCGCCTTCTCAGGCGGGCTTTTTGTTGACAATACGTACACGTTGTCATAAAATAAACATAGTGAAATTTGACTGGAATTCTGATAAAAACAAATTGCTCAAAAGCACTAGAGGTGTATCCTTTGAGTTAATAGTTAAGGAGTTCAAGAGGAATCATATCGTCGCCGATTTACCTCACCAAAATCCGATCAAATATCCCAAACAGCGACACTTTATCGTTTTTATAAAAAACTATGTTTACGTTGTGCCCTATGTTCGCAATGGACTAGTAGTTTTCTTTAAAACAATCTATCCCAGTCGCAAATATTACAAAATATATATAAAAAATGGCCAAAAAAATAAAGTTTGATCCCTTCAAAAATCTAGTTTTAGACGAATATGAGCAGGAAATAGAAGACGGTATTCCTGATGACGTTGTACTCACTCCACCTTCTCCAGCTCGGATAGTTATGCTTCAAAAAGCTGCTGAAAATACTTTAAAAGAAATTGAACTCCAAAAAAAGAGTAAAAACATTAATCTTAGGGTTACAGAGGCCACCTTTCGCAATCTCAAAGCCAAGGCTGCCAAGCTTGGTTTACCATACCAGACCCTAGCTTCCAGCATCCTTCATCAGTACTCCAATAAGTAGAGCAAAATTAGCCACTAGCCAAAGCTAAGTTTCTTTGCTACAATAGCCGTTGCACACAAAATATATGGCTAAAAACCAAATGAATGAGTTTAACGGAGTTGTCTCTGAGTGTCTGCCCAATACCCAATTCAGGGTTACACTCGAAGATGGCAGGGAAATCTTAGCTCATCTTGCTGGCCGCATGCGTCTCCATCGCATTCGCGTCATGCCTGGGGATAAAGTAAAGCTCGAAATGAGCCAATACGACCTAGACAAAGGCAGGATAACCTATAGATCAAACTAACTTTGTTATCTCAACAAAATTAATTATTTATCACTAAACAAAAAACTAATGCGAGTTCAATCGTCAGTCAGACCTCGATGTAAAAATTGTAAAATTATTAAACGCCATGGTAAGGTGTTGGTCATTTGTATCAACCCCCGCCACAAGCAAAGACAAGGATAAATTAAAACAATAATATGCCTAGAATTTCCGGTATCGATATTCCAAACGAAAAAAGAATCGACATTTCCCTTACCTACATTTATGGTATTGGCAAAAAAGTCGCTCAAAATATTCTCAAAACAGCTAAAGTAGACCCCAGCATTAGAACCAAAAACTTAAACGCTGACGAACTTCGTATTATTCAAACCACTATCGAAACTTTACCCACAGAGGGAGAACTCCGCAAAATCGTTCGTGACAACATCGAAACCTTGAGAAGAATCCAATCCTATCGCGGCTCTCGCCATTCCATGGGTTTACCTGTTCGTGGCCAAAGAACCAAAACCAACGCTCGTACCCGCAAAGGCAAGAGAAAAACCATTGGTGCTGTTAGTAAAGAAGCCGATACCAAATCCGCTCCAAAGGCTCCAGCCGCCAAAGCTCCAACCAAGAAATAATTAATTTATACACGCACAAAATAAATGGCAGAAACAAAACCAAAAACAAAGACTCAAGTAATAAGAACAAAGAAAGCTTCCGGTGCAACTTTTAAATCCGGTCAGGGCAAAATGTTCGTCAAAGCAACTTTCAACACAACATACGTTACCTTTGCAGATGCTAGTGGCAACACTGTTTGCTGGAGTGCCGCCGGAACTTGTGGTTTCAAAGGTGCAAAACGTTCTACTCCCTTCGCCGCTACCACCATTATCGAAGAAGGTCTTCGCAAAGCCAAAACTCAAGGTCTTATGTCCGTCGATGTTTATCTCAAGGGTCCTGGCCCAGGTAAGGATGCTGCTTTGAGAGTTCTCAAAACTTCCGGTATCGAAATTAATACTTTGGCCGACATCACCCCCATTCCTCACAACGGTTGCCGTCCCAGAAAACATCGTCGAGTCTAAACTTGCGTCATTGCGAGTTTCAGTACTCTGAACCGAAGCAATCTATATAAATAAAAACACAATAAACAAAAAAAATGGCAAAATATATTGACCCCAAATGCAGACTTTGTCGCCGAGAAGGAACCAAACTCTATCTCAAAGGCGCTCGCTGTCTTTCCCCCAAGTGCCCAATTGATAAAAAAGGTGCTCAGGTTCCTGGTCAGCACGGCAAAAAAAGAGCTCGTGGTCGAATCTCTGGTTTTGGCACACAGTTGAGAGAAAAGCAAAAAGCCAAACGCACCTACTCCGTTTTAGAAAATCAATTCCACAACTACTACGACCTTGCTATCAAATCATCCGGTAATACCTCTGAAGTGCTCATGCAACTTCTCGAATCTCGTTTGGACAATATTTGTTATCGAATGGGCTTTGTCTCCTCCCGCTCTTTGGCTCGCCAGCTCGTTACCCACGGTAATATCCTCGTCAATGGCAAAAAAGTCGACGTTCCCTCTTTCCTTACCAAGCCAGGTATGATCGTTTCTGTTCCTCCCAAGGCCGCTAAATTCGATTTCGTTGCTCCAAACTTAAACGACAAAAACGTTCCTGCCAAATGGTTATCTCGCAAAGGTACCGAAGGCAAAATTGATCGCATGCCTACTGCCGAAGAAATCAATTCCGATATCAAAGCCAATCTTATTATTGAATACTACTCACGATAAATATTTACTAATTAACTAACAACAAAAAACCATGTTAGAACCAAACTTCAAGATAAATATCAAAGACAAAGGCACCAACTCTGCCGAGGTAATTATCGAACCACTTCCCCAAAATTTTGGCCACACTGTCGGCAATGCTTTAAGACGCGTTTTACTTACCTCTTTAATCGGTGGCGCTGCTATTAGAGTCAAAATCGATGGAGTAACTCATCAATTTTCAACCTTAGATGGTATCAAAGAAGATATTTTAGAGTTTATCTTAAATTTAAAAACCTTAAATTTTTCAGTTGCTGGCGACGAAATTGTCGAAGCCAAACTAAAAGTTTCCGGTGATAAGACCGTTAAGGCTTCCGATATCGACCTTCCTTCAGGTGTCGAAGTCGCCAATCCGGATGTCATTCTTCTTCACTCTACGTCTTCCAAGAGTAAATTTAACGCCGTTATTTCTATCTCTTCGGGCATGGGTTACGTCGCTGCTGAGGAAAACGCTACCAACGAAGTCGGTGTTATTCCTTTGGACGCTTCCTACTCTCCAGTCCTAAGAGCCAACTACACCGTCGAAGCTGCTCGTGTAGGTCGTTCCAGTAACTACGACAAAGTTCGTTTAACTTTAACCACCGACGGCACAATAACTCCCGAAGCTGCTGTCCGCGAATCCGCCAAAATCCTTACCGACTTTTTCGGCTTTGTAAATTCAGAGGCTGCTTATACCGTTGACGAAAAAGTAAAATCCACCAAGGAAACCTCAGGTTTCGTTGATGACTTAGATCTGCCCACCAGAGTTTTAAACGCTCTTCGAAAATCCGGTATCAACAAATTATCAGACCTTAAGTCACTCTCTCTCGCTGACCTTAAAAAAGTCAAAAATCTTGGAGAAAAATCTGCTCTTCAAGTTGTCGACACAGCCAAAGAGAAGGGCGTAATAATTGAATAAAACATGTCCCGCCGCCACCAAGCAAAACTACCCAAATTAAACCGTAGCTCCAAACAAAGAGCTTCCCTTTTCAAAACTCAACTAAATCAGTTGATTGAACACGGAACTCTTACCACTACCGTGGTCAAAGCTAAGATTATCAAGCGCTTGTTTGATAGACTTGCCTCTCGCGCTGTAGATGGTACTCTTTCCGATCGCCGCCGTATCGCCGCCGACCTTAGTAATCCTAAGCAAGCCAACAAACTTTTTGACCTCATTGTCCCTGCTATGGGTGGACGCAAAAGTGGTTTTACCACAATTCAAAAAAATGGTATTCGTCGTGGCGATGCAACCTCTACCGCTACTTTAGCCTTAGTTATCGCCATGCCCGTAAGACCTGAAGTTGTCAAAGAGCCAGTCAAAAAAGCTGAAAAAGTTACCAAGGTCAAAAAAGCTAAATAATTCAATATGAAAACTACAACTTTAACTCCTAAGGATATTACCCGCAAATGGCATCTTATCGATCTTAGTGGCAAAGTCTTGGGTCGCTCTGCGGTCGAAATAGCTCAGCTTCTTGCTGGTAAAGGCAAGGTACTTTCTGGAGATCACTTGGACAATGGCGACTTCGTCGTTGCTATCAATTCTAAAAAATTTATTGTCACCGGTAAAAAACTGACCGATAAAATGTATTACTCTCATTCAGGTTTTGCTGGAGGCTTTAAGGAGGCCAATCTTCAACAGATGATCGATAAGGACTCTCGTCGTGTTATCGAAAAAGCCGTTAAAGGCATGCTTCCCAAGGACAAACACCAACAAAACAGACTAAGACGTCTTAAAATCTTCAAAAGTGATAAGCATCAATATTCAAACGAATTAGGACTTAACAAAAAAGCAGAATAATTATGGCTCAAAAACTATCCAAAAAATCCAAAGTTGCAGTAAAACCCATTAAGTCCGCCGTAACCAAAAAAGCCGGCCTTACCATGCCCAAGGAGTTCTTCTCAGGCTTAGGTCGTCGCAAAACTGCCGTTGCTCGCGTCCGTCTCTGGGCCGGCAAACAAGAAATGGTTGTTAATGGCAAACCAATCTCTAGTTACTTCAAGGGAGAGGTTTTCAAAAAAACTTACAACGCCCCCTTTTTGGCAACAGAATCCTTAGGTCAATTTACCGGTAGTATCAAGGTTGCTGGCTCTGGTCTCATGGGCCAAGTTGACGCTCTTGTTCACGGTATTGCTCGAGCTTTGGTAAAAATAAACCCCGAAAGCTACAAACAAATTTTAAGAGACAAAGGTTTTCTTACTCGCGACCCACGTATGAAAGAGACCAGAAAAGCTGGCCAAGGTGGACGTGCCCGCGCCAAGAAACAATCTCCAAAACGTTAAATACGATTCACAAAAAAATCCTCCATCTGGAGGATTTTTTTTAGTGCTAAACTGAAAGAGTGAATATCTCTTTTATGAAAAAAATCCTCATTGGAGTTACTGTTATTCTGTCGCTTCTTCTTCTCGTTATCGCTTTTAAGTATTTTCAAAATCCAGCCAAAATAAATCTCAGCGCCAATGGTAATTTTCAGGTTACTGCCGATACCCAAGATTCGCTTGGCGTGGCCCCAAATACTCAATTCACAATTACTTCTGATACTGACATTGATGAGTCAGATCTAAAAAATAGCTTAGTTCTTTTTCCGGATACCGATTTTTCAATTAAGGTCGTTTCTTCTCGTCAATTCACTATTATTCCCAAACAAATTCTTGAGCCAAACAAAATCTACAAAGTTCAAATCAAAACTAACGAAAAAGATTTTTCTTGGGCCTTTCAAACCAAAAACGATTTTCGAGTTGTCCAAACCTTTCCTCGGGATAAATCCACCAGCGTTCCCACCAATACTGGCGTTGAGTTAGTTTTTAGTCACGAAAACTGGGAAGATCCAAAGGATTTTTTTACCATCACCCCCGCCATTTCTGGTCGTTTTGAGCGCCACAAACGGACCATTTCTTTCATCCCTAAGTCGTTTGTTCCAGGTACTCTTTATACCGTCAAGCTCAAAAAAGGCCTAAAACTAAAGGGCACCAGCGAAGTTCTAAAAAATGATTTTTCTTTCCAGTTCGAAACTGCCTCTCCAAACGACTCCTCTCAACAGCTCAACCTCTCCAAAAAATTCTACGAATTTTCTCCGGCCGACATTCCCGCTTTCGATATCTTCCTTGGTGAAAATCAAAGTCAAAACCTTAAGGTCAGTGTTTATCAGTACCCCACCGAGGCCAAGTTCCTAGAAAGTTTTAGAACCAAGCTCTCCGTTCCTACCTGGGCGTACTATACCAGCAAAAACCAATCAATAAATACCGCTACTTTATCAAAAATAAGTTCTTTCGAAGCTCCAGTCCAAAAACAAACCTATACCAACTACTTTATGCTTCCAGAGCTTCTCCCTGTTGGTCTGTATTTGGTTGAAGTTGGAAATGATAGTCAAAAAACTCAAGCCCTTTTTCAGGTTACAAATATCTCAGCCTACTTTACCCAAAGTGGAAACAAAACTCTTGTTTGGGTAAACGATACAAATAGCAGTAAGCCAATTCAAAATGCCAAAGTTGGCTACCTCGAAAACAATAACGAAACAAACGAAAGCGGCATCGCCTATTTTGATACCAATCCTCAGGATATAGCAAGTGGTAACACCGCCATAACCGTCAAGCATTCCTCCGGCACTCTCTTTATTCCCCTTCAAGATCAATCGAGTTATTTCTATTCCCAAAACTATCAATCACAAGGGAGAGAAAGAGATAAGTACTGGAGTTATTTGTATCAAGATCGACCCACCTATTTACCAGAGGATACACTTAAGTTTTGGGGTTTATTAAAGTTACGGGACAATCCCACCAAAAAATTCGATCTAACCTTAGAGGTTACCAAAACCGATTTTGTCTCCGGCGACTACACCCCCATAGTCATTTTTCAAAAAGATCTCAAAACCAATGATCTAGGAACTTTTCTCAGCGAAATTCCCTTAAAAGGTGTAACTCCTGGCTGGTACAGTCTCGAATTAAAGCTCGCCGGTGTTACCGTTCTCAGCTCTGGCTTTTCGGTCGAAACTTACACTAAGCCAGCGTACAAAATTACTCTGACTCCATCTTCAAAAGCTGTTATCACTGGGGCAAGTGTTACAGTTGCCGGCCAAGCTAACTTTTTCGAGGGCTCTCCTGTCGCCGGTTTAGAGCTTAAGGAGTCAAACTATCAGTCAGATGTCAAAACTACTTTTGTAAGCGACAACCAAGGCCAGTTTTCCTTTGCTTCAAATCCAAAAACCGATCCAGTTCAAAAATATTCACCTCAATATAAATATTATAGTGTTGTCCCTACGAATCCCGAAGAGGCCCAAATAAGCGCCAATACAACCGTCGCAATTTTTGAGTCATCCCAGGTGTTTACTTATCCCCAAACAGAGGTAAAAGATGGTCTTGGTAAAGTTACTCTCGATCTTCGCAAAGTCGATCTCCAAAAATACACTCTCAATTCAGATTTCAAAAAAATCTTTGATCCTGCTATTGGAAGTACTATTAAGGCAGTAGTCTACGAATTAAGCTGGAACAAAAGAGAGGTTGGTACTTACTATGATTTCATAAACAAAAAAACCACCCCTCGCTACGAATACGATCAAATAAAAAATAAGTTAACCGAAACATCTTTTGTAACTGATAGTACTGGTCAGGCTATCTACAACCTCGCCATACCTGAAGATAAGTCCTACGAAATTCAGCTAGAAGCCACAGACGACCAGAGTCGGACTACCTACCAAACTGCCTATCTTGGGGGGAGTACTGGCCAACCATACACAAACAATTTCCTCTCCATAAAAACAGCCAAAACTGGTGAGGGTTCAAATCAATACCAAGTCGGAGAACAAGTAAACCTTACTTTATATCAAGGCGACAAAAAGCTTCTAGCTACTAGCAACGATCAATTTCTTTTTATTCTCAGTCAGCGCGGTATTCGCTCATATCATTTTTCCAAAGATGGCACCTTAAGTTTCAAATACCCCGAAGAGTTTAGCCCCAATATAAATGTCCAAGCTATCCGTTTTAGTGGCAAAACTTATCAAGCCTCAGACAATCTTTTTCTCAATTTTGATACCGCAATCAAAAAACTAAATCTAAAAATATCTTTGGACAAAACCAACTACTTACCCGGTGAAACAGCAAAGGTTTCAGTAACAACTACTGACTATGCCGGCAAACCAGTTTCCACTGAAGTAAATCTAAATATGGTTGACGAAGCTTATTACAATCTTTACTCCGAAGATGTGAACACCTTAAATTCCCTTTATCGTCATCTGGGGTCAGATATTTTAGTTTCTTACCTCTCACATCAGTATCCAGTCGATCAGGGTGGCGCTGAGGGAGGTGGTGGCGGAGGTGGATCGCTGTTCAGAGATACAGCCTTTTTCGGTTCTCTAACTACCAATTCTCAAGGTCAAGGCAGTATCGATGTCAAACTGCCAGACAATCTAACTTCGTGGCGTCTTACCGCCCAAGCCATTTCTCAAAACCTTCAAGCTGGAGCGGCCTCATACCCCCTAATTGTCAAACTACCTTTCTTTGTTACAGCTATCGTTAATAACGAATATTTAACAGAAGATTCTCCAATTATTTTTGTTAGAGCTTTTGGCGAAGCTCTCCAGACAGACGATGTCGTAAATCTAAAGGTCGATTCTCCCACCCTTGGCCTTAGCAAAACCTTTGCCGGAAAGTCTTACGAACCAATTAGTGTTAGTCTCGGAAAACTGACAACAGGAGATCATAAAATAGTTTTAGACGCCAGTTCCGCTAAGGGTAGCTACAAACTAGAACGAACCATCAAGGTTCTTGACTCACGTCTAAAATATTCTCAAAGCAAATACCAAAAGCTGTCAGATCAAACCAAATTAATAGGTTCTCCCGATACCTCTACAAAAATAATTTTTTCCGACGAAAACATTGGTCAGTTTTATACTGCCCTTCTCGAGATCGCTTCTACTTGGGGTGATCGCTTGGACCAAAAAATGGCCCGATCTCTCTCTCAAAGTTTAATAAAAAAATATTTTGACGACCAAACTACAATTGAAAAGGTCAACGCTAATCCCTATCAAACCCCGGACGGCGGCCTCGCCATTTATCCCTACGCCAGTTCTGATCTAGAGGTTACTGCTTTCCAGAGCGCTCTCTCAAAAGATAATTTAAACCAAGCCGCTCTCAAAAATTATTTCTATCAAACACTGAGTAAGTCCGAAGATACCCTTACTATTGCCAAATCTCTCTTTGGTATCGCTAGCTTAAACGAGCCAGTACTTCTACAAATAAACTCATTGCTCGAGGACAAAAAACTAAACCCTGTTGCTCAAATTTATTTAGGCCTCGCTTTAGCCGAAATAGGGGATACCGAAAGAGCTAGCTCTCTCTACAGTTCAATTCTTCAAAACTACAAAAAAACAGAAGACTCCAGTCAATATATTCAAGTCGGTAAGGATAAGGACGACGTTCTCAAAAATACTATCCTAGTGGCCGATCTTGGAGCTCTCCTAAACGAACCGGAGTCAGTGAACTTCTTAAGATACGTTCTAACAAATTCCACCAAAGATGTTCTTCTGGTTTCTCAAAAAATTCTTGCCCTTACAAAATTATTAGAAAAAACCTCACCCGAGCCAGTCTCTTTTGATTATGAATTAAATGGTAAAACAACAAACGTAAAACTAGAAAAAGGTAAAACTCTAAAACTTATCTTGTCTCCAGAATCTTTAAGCAAAATAGTCTTTAGCCGCATCTCAGGACAAGTTGGCGTTACCAGCTCATTCCTTACCGTTCCAAATTCAAGTACCCAAACAAATAATACCGTAAGCATTTCTCGCTCCTATACAACTAAGGACGTTTTAACCAATCAGTTCAACAACTCCGATCTTGTCAAGGTTAGTCTCAATATAAATCACGCCGAAGTATCTCAGGATGGTTGTTATCAAATTACTGATCTGTTACCATCTGGTCTAAAGGTGGTTACTACCCCGTACACCTTAGGATTACCCACTACCAATATCTACTATCCATACGAAATCAATGGACAAAGAGTCAGTTTTTGCGTCTCCAAAAACAGTGTTGGTAATACCATTAACTACTATGCCAGGGTAATAAATAGCGGTAAATTCAAGGCCGAAAGTAGCTTAATCCAATCCCTCATCAGTCCTTCGGTTTTTAACTTTTCCGATCCTGCCGAAATATATATCAAATGAGGCTCTGGCACCTAATTCTTGGCCTTTCCTTAATACTATCTATTGTCCTCCTGTCATTCCGGGCTCGACCCGGAATCCAGTCCCTGTCATTCCTGCGAAAGCAGGAATCCATCAAATCAATTCCACTTTTATCACTAGAAATACTCTCTACCTCCTTCGCCTACGACCAAAATCTATTTCTCCAAGGTATCTCCTCGGTAATAAATCAGACCAATGAGAATTCCCAAATCATTATTCTTCCGCATCATCTTTTGGCGTCCCCCTTAATTGCTGGTGGTATAAAAAATCTAAAC
>CAZPFY010000022.1:0-2549 GCA_964586045.1 uncultured Pseudomonadales bacterium
TACTGGAAAACACAAAAATCGTCGTCTACAGCAACCAAGAAGGTTACTTAAACTTAATACTTAGGATTGTGTCCGGGGAAAAGATGGTTGAACACGCGATTCAATCGCTCCCCATAGAATAAATATATTTTGTAAAAAGACAAACACCCCAATCGATCGGGGTGTTTTTATTTTTAAAACTCCAAGGTAAACATCGCGGCTGAGTTTGGACCAAACATTTCTCTCGTTGCCCAGGTGGCCGAGGTGGTTGCCACATTTTGAGTTCTACTCTGGCCCAAAAAGTCTTTTCTTGTAAATTTAAAATTAGTCTTCGGCAAATTTTCAAACATCATTGGTACCGATTCTGAATGAGTTCCTTTTTGATCATAGTTAACCACCAGCACCTTCATGTTATTGTTGTCATCCATCGAGGCCACGCTCTTGACCCACGACCCCTCTCCCTTAACGCTCATTCTTATCATCCCTAACTCATTCAAAAACTGCAAAGCATAATATCTTGGCTTTTTCTCTGGCTTACCAAATTTTTCATGAGTCAAAACTCCCCACCTTCCCCAATATTTCTCTACCCCCGGTCCGTCTTTTATCTCAAACATAAAAGCTCTATCGATAGCTCCAATCATCGTTGTTGCCCCCGCAATAGTGTGAATGGCCCCAAACTTTGTGTCATATCCTTTATCCACCTCTGGGTTGTGTCCCCACTCGGTAATATAGTATTTCAAATTAACCAATGCCGGAATTCCTTCTGCCCAAGCTCTTGCCTGTTTAACATCTTTATCAAACTGCTCGAGGTCATAGTTATATCGATGCCAGCTCACATAATCCATTCTTAAATTATTTGCATCCACAAATTTTATTAGTCTTTCTACCCAATTCTGGTACAAAGCTGTCGTTGCCGGTCCTCCAATTTCAAAAGCATTTACATTTCTTGCTCTTACGGCTGCTCTAGCGCTTGCCGCATACATGTCTAAATAACTTTTTTCTCCATAAGTCTTGAAACTGCCAAACAAATCTGGCTCGTTCCACACTTCATAAATTACGCCGTCAATGTTTTTTTGGCCTCTGCCACTATAGTGTTCAATTGTTGCTTGCACTACAGCCCCCCACTCATTCCAGTCCTTTGCAGCCGAGATCATGTCTCCGGTCCCAATTGCCTCTGGCATATAAGATAGTGATAAAAACGGCTTTGCCCCGGTCGCCATAATTACCTCTACAGCTCTGTCTAAACCTGTCCAGTCATATGTCAACAAACCATCTTTTCGGTTAACAACTTTAAAAGCATCGTATATGTGATCCAAGCGTATGTACTCTGGTCTTAAGGCTTTTGTCTCGGGAATTACTTCGGCTAGCATTTCTTTTGGTTCTTCGCCACCTTGGGCAAAGTTTCGCCAAGGGGTAGGCATCTTGCCCAAAATTCCTTCCATGTTATAGCTAAGGTTTGCAGCTATCCCAGAAGCCTTACCAACATACCTAACAGCATTAGGAATTACCAGGACAACAACAACTATTATTACAATTCCTAAAAGAAGTGGGATTGACCCCTTTATCATCTCTGACTTTGTCATAATATCAGTTTACAACAAAACTCTTGACTCTTAATTATCACTCGTGATAGTATAGTGCTAATGGACTTAACTGATCGCCAGATAAACATCATTAAGACAATTGTCGAAGAATTTACCGAAACGGCTCAGGCTGTTGGTTCTGTTTCTTTGGAAAATAAATATCGTCTTGGAGTTTCTCCAGCCACCCTTCGGAACGAAATGGCTGTTCTAGAAGAAAAAGGTTTTCTCTCTCAAACCCATACCAGTTCTGGTCGAGTCCCCACTTCTCTGGCCATCAAATTCTACGTCAACGAACTAATGCGCGAAAAAGAGCTTTCTGTTGCCGAAGAAGTCAATGTCAAATCTCGTGTTTGGGATCACCGCTTTAACTCTGATGATCTTTTGCGCGAAGCCACCAAAGTCCTAGCCGAACGAACCAGAACCCTGTGTATCGCCACCACCGATTCGGGCCATACTTTTCATTCCGGTTATGGCAACATCCTTAACTCTGTCGAATTTGAGGACCTAGATGTTACTCGAGAAGTTCTCTATCTTTTAGATTCCCAAGCCCGTCTAGTAGAAATTTTTGGTCGCGCTGCCGGCAATAGCCCTGTCCATATTTTGGTTGGCGATGAAATGGGGATTAGCCTTTTTCAGCCCGTAAGTTGTGTTTTTGCCGATATTCGCATGGGCGACAAGCGTGGTAGTTTGGGCATTATTGGCCCCAATCGTCAAGAGTATGATCGCAACATTCCCTTTGTTCGTTATGTCGCCAATTTAGTAAATCAAATAGCTCAAGAATGGTAAAAAAAACACCCAAAAACACCAGTTCTGACGTTCAAACAGCCGAATTGGTTACCAAAGTTGCCGAGGCCGAAGCCAACTATCTTCGCGTTTTGGCTGATTACAAAAATCAAGAAAGAAGATTCCGAGAGCAAGAGTCTCTTGTTGTCAAAATGGCCAACTCCATTCTCATTGAAAAAATGCTTTTTGTTTTTGATTCTCTAA
>CAZPFY010000022.1:2559-19905 GCA_964586045.1 uncultured Pseudomonadales bacterium
CATCTCAAGGATCAGGGTCTTACTATGATCCTTGATCAATTTACAAAAATTTTGGAGTCCGAAGGTCTCAAAAAAATTGAAACAGAAAATAAAGAATTTGATCCGGCCACCATGGATTGTTCTGAAACTGTCGAGGGTGAAAAAAATAAAGTTATTGAATCAATTTCCGATGGTTACTATTTATACGAAAAAGTCCTCCGCCCCGCCAAAGTCAAAGTTGGCAACGGCATCATTCCGTCAACCTCTCAAGATACAAATCAAGATGTTAATTCTTCCCCTCCCGTCATTGCGAGAAGCGAAGCGACGAAGCAATCTATATAAATAGTCTTACAAATTAATTAAACAAATAAAAAACATATGTCAAAAATAATCGGAATCGATCTCGGTACCACTAACTCAGCTATAGCTGTTATGGAAGGTGGCACCGCCAAAATTATTCCTACCTCCGAAGGTAGAAACACTTTTCCCTCTATCGTTGAGCCAGTTAAAGGCTTGGTCGGTGACGTTGCCAAGCGTCAAATGGTTCTAAACTCCAACAACACCATTTTTAGCGTTAAACGTTTAATGGGTCAAAAATTTTCTAGCAAGCAAACCCAAAAAACCAAAGAAATGGCCCCCTTTGAAATTGTCAAAGGTAAGGACGATACTGCCCTAATTGTAATAGGTGGCAAAAACTACACCCCTCAAGAAATCTCCGCCAAAATTTTGCAAAAAGCCAAAGCCGACGCCGAAGCCTATCTTGGCCAAACCGTTACCGACGCCGTCATTACCGTTCCTGCATACTTTGACGATTCGCAACGCCAAGCTACCAAACAAGCTGGTGAAATTGCCGGTTTAAACGTTCAAAGAATCGTCAACGAGCCAACTGCTGCCGCGCTCGCCTATGGCCTCGACAAAGGCAAAAATGAAACCATTGTTGTTTACGATCTTGGCGGTGGTACTTTTGATGTTTCCATTTTGGAGTTAGGCGACGGCGTTTTTGAAGTAAAGTCTACCAACGGTGATACCTTCTTGGGGGGAGACGACTTTGATCATCGCCTTATCGAGTACATCGTTGCCGAGTTCAAAAAAGAAACCGGTGTTGACTTGGCTCAAGACAAACAAGCACTTCAGCGTATTAAAGATTCCGCCGAAAAGGCCAAAATCGAACTAAGTTCCGCCACCGAAACCGAAATTAATCAACCCTTCATTACTCAAGTCAACGGTCAACCTCAGCACTTGACCATGAAGATTAGTAGAGCCAAATTTGAAGAAATAGTTTCTGATTTAATTGATAAAACAATTGAACCTTGTAAAAAAGCTTTGGCCGATGCTAAGTTGGATAAAAATCAAATCTCTCAAGTTATCTTGGTTGGTGGTATGACTCGCATGCCCAAAGTTCAACAAGTGGTTAAAGACTTCTTTGGCAAAGAACCAAACAAATCAATAAACCCCGACGAAGCTGTTGCTCTCGGTGCTGCTATTCAGGGTGGTGTTATCGCGGGCGATGTCAAAGACGTGCTTTTACTCGATGTTACTCCGTTAACCTTAGGTATCGAAACCATGGGCTCTGTTATGACTCCCCTTATCGAACGCAATACCACCGTTCCTACTAGCAAGTCTCAAGTCTTTAGTACCGCAAGCGACAACCAGCCCCAAGTCGAAATTCACATTCTCCAAGGCGAGCGCCCTATGGCAAATGACAACAAAACTCTCGGTAGTTTTGTGCTCGATGGTATTCCTGCCGCTCCTCGTGGTATTCCCCAAATTGAAGTCACTTTCGATATTGACGCCAACGGAATTTTGAATGTTTCCGCCAAAGATAAAGCGACAGGTAAAGAACAAAAAATTACCATCAAAAATGCTACCAACCTGTCCGACGCCGAAGTAGAGAAAATGAAACAAGATGCTCAAAAATTCGCCGAAGAAGATAAAAAGAAAAAAGAGTTGGTTGATAAACGAAACGAGGCCGACACCTTAATTATTCAAACTCGTAAAGTTCTCAAGGATGCCGGTGACAAATTTGGTGCCGACGCTACCAAAGAAATTTCTGATTCGCTAGACGAACTAGAAAAAGAACTCAAAAATGATTCGGCCGCCTTCGAAAATTTGGACGCCAAACTAAAAACATCTACCGAGCTAGTTCAAAAACACGCTGAAGCTCTCTATAAAGCCGCTGCCGAAAAAGACAAGCCAGCCGACGCCCCAGCTGACGGAACAGCCGAAGTTCCCAAAGCCGAAACATCCGACACCAAAAAAGCCGAGGAAGGCGAAGTCGTCGAATAAAGAATTGTCATTGCGAGCGCAGCGCGGCAATCTATCTCCTATGCAAAAAAAAAGAGCTGGTATAAAACCAGCTCTTTTTGCAATTATCCCCAAATAATGAACGCCACAGTTGGTACACCTACGATGAAATGCCAAGGAAGGTTGTGTGGCAAAGGAAAAAATAATGCCAAAGACGATATCGTGTAAACAACCAAAGCCACCAGAACATAAAGTGGGTTATTAAGCTCTTTTACACCTTTTTTTGCGATGATTGCGATAAGTAGATATCCAATTGGTGTTAACCAATAGGGTATCTGCTGCTCATCTGACCCTAAAATAAAATGCGACTCAGATCCCTGAGTGTATGCGGCGATACCAGTTACCACTACCGCAAACAAAATAATTAAAATTGTCGGCCAATACTTCTTAATCTGATCCATTTATTCGTCTCCTATTCTTGAAATGTCCAACTATCTTATATTATACCACCCGTTCAATTTATGGCTCAGGCATCCACTTGGTGCAACGTAAGCTTAAAGCAGACATGCTAAAATAGCCTCAAACTTAAAAAAGGAGTTGAAATGGGCCTAAAAATTCTTTTGGCAATACAAACTGTATTCTCCGCTCTCACTTGGAAGTGTTGCAAATGCGGTAATAGTTGGGATTGGAAGGTCGATGTTTGTCAGAAATGTGGACATCCGTTCTGCGACAAATGTACCAGCGATTAATCTGCACGATCTATAATATCCTTCAGAGACATACTCTGGAGGATATATTTTTATGAACACAAAAGAAAAAAGCCTAGCAAGTCGACTACCATATTTACCCCTCGATTTACACGAGAAAGTCTTGTTATGGCTTACCTATAAAGGTCTCAAACCTGTTTCAGAAATCACCGCTCAAAAACGCGACAAAAAGTTTTTAAGACTAAGATTATTACATCCAGAAAAGGTTAGTTCGTACCCGCAGAAACAATATGATTTCAATTCTTCCAGTTCTAAAAGAATCAGAAAATGGCTCAAGGATGCCGAACTAAATGTGGCCACAGAACTAGACCACGAATCTGCTTGGCATATAGGAAAAAACGCCGATCAGGTAAAAAAATCAGTTCAGATATTTCACGATTTTGATTTAAAAAAAGAAATCGAAACCGGAATTCTGTTTGGTTTTCCTGAGGAATCAGCAATAGCCTACGCTCAAAATCGCAACAAAGATTTCGAAGAGACCCTAAAAGTTATGGTGGGTACTGGCGAATTGTTGTACAAAAACGAATATTTAAAAGATAAATACTTTACCCCCTACATTTTTTATAATATGCCCAAAGACAAAGTAGTTGAAGAAAGTAAAATTGCCAAAATTTGGGCCGATACCATAAGGCAAGATGTCCCCAAACTAGCCACCTGGTTCGAGAAGAAACAAAAGCCCAAAAATTAGCACTCAATCTATCAAATAACTTTTGCAAGCAGTGCTTCAAATTCCTTGTCTAATTCTGGTAAATTCTTTTTAATTTCCTCTGACCATTTTTTTGCTATCAAACTGTCCTTGTGCTCGAAACCTTCTCTGATCACATATCTCACATACGGCCACCAAGAAATCCCAAAACCATTATCTTTTTTTATGCCAACTCCTTTAGGTAAACCATCTTTTTCTCCCGAGAAGTTTCTGTAAGTTGCCAAGGCAGTTTCTTTAGGATAACCATAAAGCCTACATTTAGTAATAATGTCTTGTTTTGTGTTGCTGAAAACAATTGGCACCAGTGAATTAATTTTCTCAAGGTCTTTTGACACAATATAAAGTTTTGATTCATTATCCTTATTGAATAACATTCCCGCGTCTCGTATCCAGTTCATTAGTATCTCTGGTTCTTCTGCAGAATCTTTAAAGTCGCTTATAAGTGGAAATGCTGATACCGGCTTCAAGTCTCTATAACAAAGCCAGAGCTCAATTTTTGACTGTGTAGATAAAAATTCAAATTTCTGTAATCTCTTTTTTAAATCATCCATAGACCATATTATAAATTGCCCCCGTGTAAACGGGGGCAAATAACCAATACCTATCCTGGAGACGAACCCTTGGGCTGGCTGCACGACGAGCAACGAGCATCTTTCGCTTCATTTGTCGTTTGACACCAGTTGCATACCCAAACACTTACCACAGAAGCAATCTTTGCAAATATTATACCCACGCAAGCCTCCTTTATTGAGTTTTGTACATTCTTTCACACAACATAGTGCAAGTCAATATAAGACAAACATTAGCACTCGACCTGCAAAACTGCTTATTTTTTGTTAAAATAAAACGATTCATATGGCCACAAACGACTACTACTCTATTTTAGGTGTCTCCAAATCTGCCTCTCCGGCCGAGATTAAGTCGGCTTACCGCAAGCTCGCTCTTAAATGGCACCCCGACAAAAATAAAGGCACCGATACCCACAACAAGTTTAAAGAGATCAACGAAGCCTATGAGGTTTTAAGTAATCCCGACAAAAAAACACGCTACGACCAGTTCGGCCACGATAACTTTAAACAAGCCAGCCAAGGTGGCGGCGGACCTCAAGGCAACCCTTTTGGTGGCGGTTTTTATTCTCAACAGGGCGGGAATATTAACTTCGAAGATCTTTTTGGCGGAGCCAACTTTGGCGGTGGCGGTTTTAACGGTGACCCCTTTGATCTTTTTGGTTCTTTTTTTGGTGGTGGTCAAGGCCAAAGGCGCCAAGCCAAAACTCTTTATAGCTTGAAAATTAGTTTTATGGAAGCAGTGAATGGTGTCGAAAAAACCTTAGTCCACCAAGGCAAGGAATACACGATCAAAGTTCCCGCTGGTGTCGACAACGGCAATCGCATGCGCTTTAACGACTTCGACATTAGTTTTAGTGTTGGCGAAAGCACCAAGTTTAAACGCGAAGGATTTGATGTCATTGTGGAACAAGAAGTTCCTCTTATTACCGCCATCCTTGGTGGCGACATTGAAGTTCCTACTCTGGACGGTGACCTTACTGTCCGCATTAAGTCCGGCACCCAGCCCGAAACCGTCGTTCGCCTCTCTGGTAAAGGCATTAAACATCTCCAATCCAATCAACATGGCGATCTTTATATTAAGTACAAAATCCATATCCCCACCAAGCTTTCCTCTCGTCAAAAAACCATCCTTCAAGAATTCGAGGACCTGTCTTAATCAAAAAACTTCACTAACGCCCCCCCTGTAAAAGCGTGTCCGCCTGTGGCGGAGGTATAAGATGGGGATTTAAACCTCAAATCAGGCACAAGATAAAACCCATAACTTGATTTTTTAGATCATTTATGTTAAAGTAACCAAATCTCAAAACAAAACGGAGGCTTTTGTGGACATTGAATTTGAATTTGAAGGTAAGAAATACGAGGTCAGTAACTTGGCACGCTGGCAAAAAAAGATCGTTCTTCCTGACAAAAGGGTTTTGAAGGCTAATAATTGGGACTCAATGAAAGAAGACTCCGTCCCCGAGGGTTTGTACGATACCAAGAGCTTTTTTACCACTGTGACGAGCCTGACAGCGGCAGAAGTTGCCGTCGCTGAAAATCATATCTACGTTGCCGTGCCAGTGATCTAATTGCTCAATCCCAGTCCGCTTTACGCAGGCTGGGATTTTTTTATGCCAAAATTTGCAGATTTGAACATCTTGTTTAAATCAGATATAATAACCCTTAGAAGTAGAGTTTTGGGACGGCGTAGGTCGTCTTTTTTCTTAAACTCACTCGTCATCGCGAGGCCACAGGCCGTGGCGATCTCTGACTCGGGGATTGCTTCAGCTCTGCTTTGCAGAGATTCGCAATGACAACGAACTATATATTAAATAAATAAACCTAAAAACCATGGACACTCAAACTCTATCCGCCCGCACCGAATTTGCCGCTGCTATCAACCAAATCTGCTCCGAACGTGGCATCCCTACCGAAACCGTCCTGACTGCCATTAATAGCGCTCTCGTCGCCTCCTTCAAAAAAGACTACCCCGAGCAAGCGCTTAAGTTCGAAGAGGAAGAGCTCATCGTCTCTGCCGACGTCGACTCCGAAAACGGCCAATTCCGCCTCTTTGTCGGCAAGGAAGACGCCAAAAAGAAGGATCTCAAAGAAATCACCCCTCCAGGCTTTGGTCGCATCGCCGCCCAAGCTGCCAAGCAGGTCATTATGCAAACCATCCGCGAGGCCGAGCGTGATGCTGTTATGTCCGAATACGAATCCCAAATTGGTAAAGTTGTTACAGGTATGGTCCAGCGCATGGACGGTCGCAATGTTATCGTTGATCTTGGCCGAGGCCAAGCCATGATCCCTGTCCAAGAGCAGGTTCCTGGTGAGTTTTACCGTCTCAACTCTCGCCTTAGCATTTATCTCAAAGAAATCTCTGAAACCCCCAAAGGTAAACAAATTATTGGTTCTCGCGCCGACGAGCGTCTCCTGGCTGGTCTCTTTGAAAGAGAGGTTCCCGAGGTCAGTGCTGGTAGTGTCGTTGTCCGCGCCATTGCCCGTGAGGCCGGTTCCCGCTCCAAGGTTGCTGTCGAATCTACCCAAGCCGGTGTCGACCCCGTGGGTTCTTGTGTTGGCCAAAAAGGTGTTCGTGTTCAAGCCGTCATCAACGATCTTAACAACGAAAAAATTGATATTATCCAATACTCCGACGAGAAAGATAAATTTATTAAGTCCGCTTTGGCTCCAGCCGACGGCATGACAATTGTTTTCAATGGTAATAATGGTGAAACCACCGTTACTGTTCCTCACGACCAGCTTTCTCTTGCTATTGGCCGTGGTGGTCAAAACGTCAAGCTCGCTGCCAAGCTTACAGGTTCTAAAATTCGAATTATCTCCGATCAAGTTGCTTCTGCTGCCGACCCTGTCTCTATTGTTACTACTGGCACCGAAGAATACCAAATTGATCAACTCGATCTGGACACCAAAACCAGAAATCTTTTAGTTGAAGCTGGACTTACTCACATCGAAGACCTTTCAGATGATAGACTAGACAAGGTTAAAGGCATCGGCCCCAAAACTTTGGAAAAAATCAAAGCCCAACTCGCTTCTTACAAAAACTAATTCGCGCTTATGCCCACAAGTACCAATCGACCACCAGTGGTAACGATTCTGGGTCATGTAGATCATGGCAAAACTTCTTTGCTGGACAGAATCCGAAACACTAAAGTCGCCAGTGGTGAAGTGGGCGGCATTACCCAGGCTATCGGTGCTTATCAAGTTGTTCACGATAGGAAAGTTATAACCTTCATAGACACCCCAGGCCACGCCGCTTTTTCGGCAATGCGACGCCGAGGAGGTCAAGCGGCTGATATTGCTCTTCTCATTGTCGCTGCTGATGACTCGGTCATGCCCCAAACCAGAGAGTCCATAGAACATATCAAAACCGCCAACATTCCTTACGTCGTTGTCGTTAACAAAACCGATCTTCCGGGAGTTAATCCCGAAAAGGTCAAAACCGATTTAGCCAACTGCGATGTTTACGTCGAAGGCTATGGTGGCAATATTCCTATCGTTAATATTTCTGCTAAGTCTGGCCAAGGTGTCGACGAGTTACTGGAAATAATTTTATTGCTCGCCGAAATGGAAGATCTCAAAAATAACGAAAATCAAAAACCAGCCTGTGCCATCGTCATTGAATCTTCACTCCATCCCCAAAAAGGTCCTTTGGCCACACTCCTTACTCAAGAAGGAACTTTTCAAAAGAATCAAGAGTTGTTTGGTGGTGACACTAATATCGGCAAAATAAGATCCATGATCGATTCTTATGGTAAGTCACTAGACAAAGCTACTCCCTCAACCCCTTTTCAAGTAATTGGTCTTTCCTCTGTCCCCAATGTTGGTGATCTAATTACCAATGAGAAAACCACTCTCCAAAAAACAAAACAAGAATCTTCCAATAGCTTTTCTCAAGACGAACACAAGCCCACCGTTATTCTCAAATCTGACGTTCAAGGGTCCCTAGAGGCCATCACCAACACCATCAAAGACTACAGCAACATCGTAGCGAGCTCTGTCGGCATGGTTACTGACACCGATATCCAAACCGCTATCTCTACCGGCGCTGAAATTATTGGTTTCAACGTCAAAATTGGTTCTTCTGTTGCTCGCTTAGCTGAAATTGAAAAAGTAAAATTTACCAACTTTCAAATCATCTATCAACTCTTTGATTATTTAAAGGATATTCAGAACACCAAAGAAGAAAGTCGTGGTCCAGTAATAATTGAAACTGGTCAAATAAAAGTTTTAAAAGTTTTCAATTTTGGCGGTACTATTGTTTACGGTTGCGGTGTAATCTCCGGAAAAATAAACAAAGCCGACAAAATCAATGGCTCAACTATTGTCTCTCTCCAACGAAACAAAGAAGATGTCGGTGAAGTAAAAAAGGATCAAGAGTTTGGCCTTGTTCTCAAACCCGCTATTGAACTAAAAGACGGTGATATAATGACGGCAACTAACATAGAAGCCTAAATTATGGAAGAGGATCTAAAAAATAATCCCTTAAAACAACTCTTTAATTCAGCAAATTCTGTCTTGGTTTTATTGCCTCCAGACCCAGGGCAAGATCTACTTTCCGCCGGGCTAAGTTTGCATTTAAGTATTAAATCCTCCGGAAAAAGCTCTCAAATTGGTTGTGGCAGTAATCTCGAAAGTTATTCTCAAATCAATGGATTAAATGAGGTTTTAGAAAGCATTGGAAATAAAAATCTTCAAATTACCTTTGATTATCTGGAGCAAGATCTCGAAAAAGTCGATTATGAAGTCTCCGCTGACGGTAAATTCTCTTTACTCATTAAGCCAAAATCTGGTTCTCCCGTTCCAGACTCCCACAAAGTTAAGTTTTCTTACTCCGGTGCCGATGCTGATTTGGTTATTGCCTTTGGAATTACTTCTCTGGAGGAGCTCGGAAAATTTTACGCTGACGAAAAAAAATTCCTCGATAATGCCAAAATACTGAGCGTTAATACCACCAGCCAAGAGGCTTCTTACACCGCCAACATGTTTCACTTGGCAAACACTTCCTTTGCCGAATTGACCTGCTTGCTTATGAAGCGAGTTTCTCTTTCTTTGTCGCCCGAGGCAGCCAGTAATCTCCTAGACTCAATTTTCCAAAATACCGATAAACTAACAAGTCCCAGAATGACCGCCGATACTTTTTCTACAATTTCTTTCTTAATGAAAAATGGTGCCAAACTCCCTTTTCAAACGATCCCTTTCATGTCTCCAAACTCTCCCAAGCCTCCTTATTTTGAGCCTCCGCTTTCCAACCCCTTTCTCAAACAGCAACCCCTACAAGACCCGATTCCCTCGGACTGGAAGGCCCCCAAAATCTTCCGTGCCAACACCTCAGATCAGCCCTCAAACTAGCTACTAGCCAAAGCTAGAATTCTTTGCTACAATACCCCTGATATGGCTCTAAAATCAGACACCAAAATAGATATTATTAAGAAGTTCGCCGCCAGTCCCAAAGACACAGGCTCACCTCGCGTTCAAATTGCCCTTCTTAGTACCCAAATTGAAGAACTCACTAACCACTTAAAGGTTCACAAAAAAGACCAACACTCTCGTCGTGGTCTTCTCAAAATTATTTCCAAACGTCGTCGTCTTTTAAACTACTTGGCTAAGTCCAATGGTAAAGATTATCTCGAGGTAACTAAGTCTCTTAAAATTAATAGTCAACTACGCACCGTCTAGTGTCATTCCTGCATAGGCAGGAATCCATAAAGTCAATTGAGGAGTAAAGAGAGCCAATCCCAAATTGGTTAGTTTTCTTTTCTTCTCAAGGTCTGACGTGCTAAAGAAAGGAAACTGGATATGACCTATCCTTCAACCACCATTGTTCTCAATGGTAAAACCATTATCATCGAAACCGGCAAGTTTGGCGTTCAAGCCTCTGGTTCTGTTACTGTTCGCTGCGGTGACACCATTGTTATCGCTTCCGTTGTCGCTTCCAAAAAAATCAAAGAAGGTATTGATTACTTTCCTCTTATTCTCGAGTATCAAGAAAAACTATACGCTGCTGGCTTAATCAGTTCTTCTCGTTTTATCAAAAGAGAAAATCGTCCCTCTGACATCGAAATTTTAACTGGTCGTGTTATCGATCGTTCTTTACGCCCTCTTTTTGATCAAGGTTCCAGAAACGAAGTTCAAATTACCGTTACTCCTATGTCGTATGACGGTGTCGAAGAGCCAGAGATACTTGCTGTTATTGCTGCTTCTGCTGCTATTTCTGTTTCCGATTATCCTTGGGCAGGTCCCGCCGGTGCTGTCCGCCTCGGTATGGATGCCAATGGTAATTTTATTGTTAATCCTACAACAGCCGAAAAAGCTACTTCTTCTTTAGATCTAGTTGTTTCTGGTCCTAAGGGTGGCATTACCATGGTTGAGTCTGGAGCTAGCGAAGTTAGTGAAGAAAAAATGATCGAAGCTCTCCGTTTTGGCCAAGAACAAGTCGATATCATTGCTACAGCTATCGAAAAATTTGCCAAAGAAAATGGTAAAAAGAAACGCGAAATTGTTATCGCCGAGCCAGAAAAAGAAGTCCAAGAACTTGTCAAAAAAGAAATTAAAAATTTAGAGGAAATTCTCGAGGCCGAAGCCACCAAAAAAGGTAAACAAATGGCCGAATACACCGCTGAAATTTTTGCCAAAAATCCAGAACTAAATCCTAACGCCATAAACGAAGCTGCCGACGAACTTCTCCGCGATGTTGCTCGCAATCAAATTCTCAAAGAAAACAAACGTGGTGATGGCCGTGGCATCGAAGACATCCGACCCATTAACATCGAAGTTGGTTTACTTCCTCGTACCCACGGTTCCGCTTTTTTCCAAAGAGGTCTTACCCACGCCCTTTCCACCGTTACCCTCGCTTCTCCTTCTCGCGAACAACTTATCGAAAACATGCGCGGTGAAGTTACCAAGCGTTACTTCCATCACTACAATATGCCAAGTTACGCTTCCGGAGAAACTGGCCGTCCCGGTACTGGCCGCCGCGAAATTGGTCATGGTGCTTTAGCCGAAAGAGCTTTGATTCCTGTTCTCCCAAGCGAAAAAGATTTTCCTTACACCATCCGTGTTGTTTCCGACATTATGTCCAGCAACGGCTCCACTTCCCAAGCTTCTGTTTGTGGTTCCACTCTTTCCCTAATGGACGCTGGTGTTCCCATTAAAAAACCCGTCGCTGGTGTAGCCATGGGCCTTATTACTTCCAAAGAAAAATCCGTTACTCTTACCGACATTAGTGGTTTTGAAGATCACTTTGGCGACATGGACTTTAAAGTTGCTGGTACCAAAGATGGTATTACTGCTCTTCAAATGGACTGCAAAGTTACTGGTGTTAACGCCGAAATTCTTGTTAGTGCTTTGAGCCAAGCCAAAAGAGGTCGCTTAAAACTTTTGGAAATAATGAACGAAGCCATCTCAGCACCTCGACCAAAACTTTCACAATACGCGCCAAAAATCATGACTACCTCAGTACCTCAGAGCAGAATTGGTGAAATTATTGGACCGGGTGGTAAAGTTATCCGCCAAATTCAAGAAGATTACGCTGTTGAAGTTGATATCGACGAAGAGGGTAATGTTGCTATCACTGGTGTCGACCAAGACAACGTCAAAAATGCTATCGAATTTGTAAACAGTATTGTTGCCGAAGCCGAAGTCGGTAAAACTTACCAGGGAACCGTAGCTAAACTCCAAGATTTTGGTGCTTTTGTTACCATCATGCCAGGTAAAGATGGCTTAGTTCACGTTAGCCGTGTCAACCCAGAGACTTTTAGAGCCATGAAAGAAGGCGACAAGGTCGAGGTCAAGTGTTACGAAATCGACTCTATGGGCAGAATCAACCTTACCATGCTTGCCGACGGCGAAGAGCCTATCCGAGCTCAACGACCACCTATGGGTGGCGGTGATCGCGGTCCTTCTCGAGGCGGTTTTGGCGGTGGTGCTCCCAGAGGTGGCGACCGCGGTGGCCGTCCTGGTTTCGGTGGTGGCCGACCTTCTCGCCCCTCCTTCACCAAGTTCCGCGACACAAGATAATCGTGCGTAGGGGCGACCCTTGCGGTCGCCCTCATCTTCAAGGAGTCTCCTCGTAGGTAATCCTACAAGGAGACTCCTTATTGGTACCCATCCCCACAATCCGTCATTGCGAGCGTAGCGTGGCAATCCATCCCCATTTCCCATAAAAAATGGCGTCTCTCAACGAGAGACGCCATTTGTGTTTCGATCGCAGATTTAGTGGCTGCGGCCTTTGTTGTTGGCTTTGCGGTTGCCGGCGCGGGTTTTGGCGAGAAGTTTCTTCTCATCTTTGCGCAGCTTCCGTGCCACCTTCACTTTCTTGGTCGGGCTTTTCCAGGAAGGAGAATAGGTCCCGACTGGCGATTCAGCCACAACTGGCGCCTTTGCCTTCTTCGCCTTTACTGGTTCTTTTGTAAACATTTTGGCAGCGGCTGCCGCCATCGACTTAATTGACATATGTGCCTCCTACTAGAATATGAATCTTGCTTACTATACCACACTCTTATAGGCTTGTCAAGCTATAGGACTAAAAAGTGCTATAATACCCTCAAAATCCACCCTTATAGTGAGGTCATATGTCAAAAAAGCTCTTTACCAGACGAAATATGTTAGTACTATTTATTCTTTTAATCGTTGCTGTTAGTCTCACCATCCTTTTTGTTTCTAATCGAAAATCAGCAGAAAAAAGCACTGTAACCTTCAAGGCTCCTTCTTTTGCGACCAACATCGGCATTGTAGATCAGGTTCAAAGCGAAATGAACCTTGATGGTTATCGGCGATTTATAAACGTTCCTGCGGCTAAATTTGATGAAGTGGCCGAACCTGGTCTCATTGGTGTTCTGGCCAACCCTTCGGACTTTAAATTTCTCGGTCAGGAATACAAAAAATGGGGGCAGTGGTGTTATTTTTCAAGAGATATTACAGAAATCCATCTCAAAGAATATCAGCTCGTTGCCAAACCAGATACTTCTATTAACAATCCCGAATTTTTGCAATTTTGCCAGGATCAAACAAAGCCAGTTGAGGTGTATCGTATTGTAGCCACCGTCGATGGAGATATTACAATCACCGTTACCAAAGTCAATATGCCTATCGTCGTTAAGTTCGAATAATTTTTAAGCTCACCCCAGTGGTGAGCTTTTTTTGATATAATCATCAATCCGCCTATGGCGGATATATAATGAATCCAGATGGATAATTCTGCCACTCCCTTCCCAGTCTCAAACACCAACTCTGCTGCCAAGCGCGATTTGGATCAGCTTGTCGCCCGTTTGGAAGGCGTCGAGCTGCCACCAGAGCTTAAGTCAAAAACCACCAGCATGGTCGAACGTCTGGAGCGCATGTCCACCCAGGGTTTTTACTCCGAAGAATTTGAAAAAATCAGTCATTACATTGATTGGATAATAAAAGTTCCTTGGACAAAACGCGTCGAGCGTCCTATTGATCTTGTAAGTATCAAGTCCGCCATGGACAAAAGTCATTTTGGTATGGAGATGGTTAAGGAGCGTATTTTGGAATACATGTCCATTCTCAAGCTCCGCACTACTCGCGGTTTAGGTATCGCCAAAGCCCCTATGCTTTGCTTGGTCGGTTTGGTCGGTACTGGAAAAACTACTTTTGCTTACGCCCTCTCCGAGGCGCTTGGTCGCCCCATAGCTCGTATCCCTTTTGGAGGCTTAGGTTCTGCCCGCGACTTGCGTGGCGAATCTCGTCTGCATCTTGGTGCTGAACCAGGCTATATCGCTCGAGCAGTTTGTGATACTGGTGTCAAAAACCCCATTATTCTACTCGATGAAATTGATCGTGTTACCGAAGAAGCTCGCATGGATATTATGGGTGTTCTGGTCGAAGTTCTCGATCCTAGCCAAAACAATCGCTATTTAGATCATTTTATCGATTATCCTATCGATCTTTCCGAAGTCATGTTTATCGCGACAGCCAACAATACTGGCAACCTCGCAACAGCCGTTATGGATCGTTTGGAGCCTATTATGATGCCTTCTTACAGCGACGACGAAAAAATGCATATCGCTCAGGAATATTTATTCCCCAAAGCCTTAGAATCAGCCGGCATGGACCCAGCCACTATCTCTATCGACCCTTCACTTTGGCCCAATCTTATTCGTCCTCTTGGCTACGACGCTGGTATTCGTACCCTTAACCGCACCATTGAAGGTGTTGTTCGTAAGGTTGCCATGATGGTCGTTACTGGCCAAGCTACCACCGTTCACCTCACTCCCGAAAACATAAAGTCCTTTTTGCCCAAGTGGTAAAAACCCATAGTATAGTATAATATCCCTAACCCAATTCCCTGGAGGCTCATTTAAAATGAACGACAAATTATGGAAACACCCAGATCTTTTTCCTATTAAGGTTGGTATTGCAATCTTATTTCTAGTTGCTTTAAGTCTCTCGTATCTTGTTGCTACGTCCTGGAAGCCACAAATCAACATTGTTCTTATCCCGATAATCATTATTAGTTTGGTATCAATTTTGGCAGGCGCGTTCAGATTTTATTCTGCCAAAGAGATCCAAAATCAAGTTGCCTACATTCTTCAGAAAGAAAATGCAGGTGATCGTTATGATTGCAACTTGTTGGCCTTAGTTCTCTCAAGTATTGGCTCGGTCAACGAAGTAACCTTCAATGGCCACCATTACTCCACGACAGACCTCGGCAAATCCAATATTTATACCGAAGTCAATAGGACTACAGACCTTAAGATTTGGGTTTGCAAAATCGTCTTTTCCACTCTCGAAGGCGAGACACCTTTTGAACTCTGTGTCGTTGTAAATAACAATTTTAAGCCAACCACCCAGAAGGTTTATCTTGTCAAACAAGACTAACATTCTTTGACAGATTAATTTCTACCGAGCCAGCTCAAACGAGTTGGCTCTTTTTTTGTACCAAAAACCCATAGTATAGTATAATATCCCCAAACTCAAATTTTGGAGGTACTTTTAAAATGAAACTTTGGCAATCTGTAAAAGCTAGTCATTACTTCTTTAGAATGATTCAGTTTACCGTCCTTGCTATTCCATCCGGAGTTTTACTCGGCGCGTCTTTGCTCTTTTTTAAAAACCAGGTCTGGGCAATTACCTGCCTTTTCCTAATTTTTCTAATTTCTTTTGTTGCTATTTACTATTATTCCCGCAAATATAGCGAACATGCCTACCACGAGTTCGATGTTAATATGGCTCTCGAAGAGCTTGGCTTGATCAAAGTAAAAAACGAGGGCGTTAAGATTGTTCTGGGCGAAAAAGGCGATCTAAGCTACATCCTTTACAAATCCTTCTACTATTTTCATGACGGGCAAAAAGGAATTTATTTTGTTAATACGGTCTCTTTTTCTCAAAATATACAACTTTATAAGATAATATGCTTTAACAATCCAACCTCTAACAATGTTTATGTGGTTTGCGAAAAGGACGGGGATCAAAAAAATATTTCCGTCTACAAACACCAACAAACTCTATAATCTAAAAACAAACACTCCCTCATGGGAGTGTTTTATTTTGTCCTTGAGTTTTTCTACTCCCCCAACAACCTCTTCATTTCCTCTTCAATTTTTTCCGTCCTCTTTTTATTCTTCCCAAAAATGATGTAAGACAAATACCCGTCGCGAAGTAGGTTAGACGAACAAATTACCAAACCCTCCTTTGTTTTTCTGGAAAACAAAATCTCCTTCATCGTTTGATGTATCTTTTCAAAGGTACTTCCTTTCTTTTTTGGTAATGCGTGCATATTTTCACACAGCACATACATCTTTTTTGTAAAGTCTCTCCCTGCTAGCTCTATTGCCGCGCTGTACATGTGAGTTCCTCCGGTTACTCGTACATTCGATTCGTTTACAAATATTTCTCCGTTTTTCCCAGCGATAAAATCTATGTCAAAGTAACCCCTGTATCCATCTTCTGCATACTGCTCTCCAATTAGATATCCAATATCGGTAATTCGAGACGCCACTCTTTTTGGTAGTGTCTCTTCACCTATTTCAATTCCCGCAAAAACCCCCTCTTTGTCTACCCTCATCCCACAACAGTACAAAAACTTAACCTCTCCGTTCTTTTTAATAACAAACTCAGTATTAGGAAACCCCCCTCCGATTCTAGGATTTGGCACAACCAGTGACTCCACAACAATCGGAAATTTTTCCCAGTAAGAGTCTTTTCTTAGTATTTCAATTATCTTTTTCTCACAATCCGCAAACTTTTTCGGCAGCTCGCCTTTGCGAAAAATCAAAACTCCAGCACCAGAATGCCCCTTATTCGTTTTTATAACTACTCCACCTTCCTTAATGTATTTGTTAGCCGCTATCCCCGCCGTGTCTATTATTCCCGAGCTCACCACCCCATTCGGCATTTTCAGATCAGCTCTAATAGCACCGTTTATTTGCGTCAGCTGCCGGATGCCCGATTTGCAACCGTAAAAATTTACCGTCCAGGCATTTGCTTCTTCTGGCGCTGACGGAGTTATAACCTCCACACCAGCGTCTCTAAGCTCTTTTACCAAGTACAAAAATTCTTGAGAGGTTGAATATGACGTAATAGATAGTCTTTTGTATTCTTTACCCATTTGAACCAGTCTCTTCATTAACTTTTTATCATTTAAAATGTCTTCGCAAATCTGACCCGTGTGTTTTTCAGGTACCAATATTTCCAAATCTCTCACCTCACACAATTTTTTGTAATACTCTACAAATTTTGGATCGAGGGGTTTGGCTGTAATAAAGGTAAACTCAAACTCTTCTGCCATCGAAAACAAATCTTTGTCAGACAGGTTTGCGTTTTCCTCTATTTCCCAAGCTTGCAGTTTTTTGTCCCCGTATGCCTCAATAAACGGCCAAACATCCTCAGATAGATTGTAGATGCGAATCATCCTCTCGGCATATCTTCTTCTAGGCTTTTTTATTTTCATTAATTCAGTTTACAAAAAACTCAAGAAATGTAAAGGGTATTGTATTATGTGAAGAATTGTGATGTTATATATATATATATGATACGAAAGCATGTTTTCTCAGTTATTATTCTCTTGGTCACATTTTTTTTGTCAGTCGGGCAAACATATGCAGCCACATACTATGTGGCT
>CAZPFY010000023.1:0-19806 GCA_964586045.1 uncultured Pseudomonadales bacterium
GTGGTTCGAGCCAATTACGGTCACCAGCTCAAGTCTAAACCTTATTCTCGTTTGTGGCTCTAACTACCTTAGAGACCACTTCTCCCGACGAATCTATCTCGTATACAAAAGCTTCTCCGGTGTTTATCTCAAGTTTAGCCGTCTCGGTATCGGGGACCTTATCTAGGTACTTTGCCAGGGCTCTGAGCGAATTGCCATGTGCACAAACTAAAACATTTTTCTTATCCTTTAGCAACGGTAAAATATTTTTTAGATAGTAGGGGACAGCTCGCTCGTAAACCATTTTTAAGTTTTCTCCGTTTGGCACTTCATCATCCCAACCCCGTCGCCATTTATTAAATTGGTCTTCGCCAAATTCTTCTTTAATTTGCCATTTATTTTTTCCGGTTAAGTCGCCATAGTCCCTCTCTTTTATTTCAGAAGCAATGGTTGTGGGCATTTCGTACCCGAGTGTCTCTTTGATTGTTTGAAGAGTTTGTTGAGCTCGCTTAAGGTCCGAGACAAAAGCTACTTCAAAACGAATATCCCCTATCGACTCTGCAGTTTTTTTTGCCTCTTCAAAACCTTCTGGTGCCAACGGCACATCCGTCCACCCTGTCCATTGTCCAAGTTTATTCCATTCCGACATACCGTGACGCACAAGTACAAGTTTTGCCATAATTTATTTTACTAGAGTTTCTTTGCCGGCAAATATCCCTTCGGATCCCAGCTCTTCTTCAATTCTTAATAGTTGATTGTACTTGGCCACGCGATCACTACGTGAAAGTGAACCTGTCTTTATTTGCCCCGTTCCCAAGCCCACAACCAAGTCCGCAATGGTGGCGTCCTCAGTTTCGCCAGAGCGGTGAGAAATAATTGCTTTCCAACCAGCTTCATGCGCCATTTTTACGGCCTCAATTGTTTCGGTCAGTGTGCCGATTTGATTTACCTTGATTAAAATTGCGTTTGCTGCTTTCTCTTTTATACCTTTTTCTAAAAACATCGTGTTGGTTACTAGTAAATCATCCCCAACAATTTGAATTTGGTTTCCCATTTTTTCAGTTAGCTTTTTCCAGCCATCCCAGTCGCTTTCTGCCAGACCGTCTTCGATTGAAACAATAGGGAATTCCGACCGCAGGCTTTCAAACCAGTTAATCATTTCTTCGGAAGTTTTAGTTACCCCTTCTTTTTTTAGATCATATTTGCCATCGATATAAAACTCGGATGCCGCTACGTCCATGCCCAAAACAATATCCGTTCCCAAAACATAACCTGTCGCTTCAATGGCCTTCGCAATTAACTGCAGCGCTTCTTTGTTCCCATTTTTTACCCTTGGGGCAAAACCCCCCTCGTCTCCGACGGCCGTCTCGTAGCCTGAACTTTTGAGAGTCTTTTTTAAGGAATGAAATACTTCTGTTCCCATTCTCATGGCGTCACTAAAAGATTTAGCGCCGACAGGAAAGATAATAAACTCTTGAATATCCGAAGCAAAGTCTGCATGAGCTCCACCGTTAATAATATTCATCATTGGCATTGGCAAAACAAAGTTGGTATTTCCGCTCAACCTGCCAAAGTATCTATAAAGTGGCACATTTAAACTTAAGGCTGTCGCTTTTGCACAAGCAAGCGATACCGACAGAATAGCATTCGCTCCCAACTGGCTTTTATTCTCAGTTCCGTCCAACTCAATCATTTTTCTATCGATCTCTTCTTGCATGCTCGATTCCATACCCACCAACAAGTTCGAAATTCTATTGTTGACATTATTTACTGCTTTTAAAACCCCCTTGCCGCCATAAACTGACATGTCACCATCTCTCAACTCAATTGCCTCATATGTTCCCGTGGATGCCCCTGACGGTACGGCCGCCCGACCAATGATATTACCTTCTAAAACAACATCGGTTTCAATTGTTGGATTTCCTCTGGAATCCAATATCTGTCTGGCCTTTATTTTTATTATTTTCACAATAGTATTTTTATCACACCATCTTACCCAATAACAACTCAAATTTTAATTAAAGCAGGCATCATCAAATTCCGATCCTCCAACTGCTCCATAAACAATCTTACTGTTTCTTCAATATCTATTTTTTCTGGTAAATCGGATTCAAAGCGTACAGGTTCATTTGCAACCGCATCAATACAATCCTCCATAATCATTTTTCCATTTTCATTTGGATATCTACTCGCATCCATCAATTCTTTCTTTCCGCCGTTATCAGAAGTGTAGCTGTAAGTTGCGAAGTACCAGTTTTTCAAATCCACCTTTAAGACCTCAATAAATACACTAATTACAACTTCGTTGTTAACACCCCTTGTGAATTGAACTTTCATCAAGTCACTTCCCACAGCCTCATTCGTTGTAGCAAGGCCAACTTCCTTTATCCACATCCCCTTCCACTCTTTGCCTCCACCAATAACACTCACCGTTACCAAAAATTTTTCATCCTTACTTACCCAACTTTTTTGTTTCTCTCCATCTTGTTCTACTTCATCTATCCCCGCGATTATCTCTGGAAAAACATTCTGTAAAACGAATTCTTTTTCTTCTCGTCTCATAACATAATTATACTCTCATCCACAAAAGGCCAAGAGTGTACAATACTTTTGTGCCCAAAATTGAATATAAAATTATCCGCAATAAAAAGTTGACCGGAAACATCAGTCTTGGCATAAAAAACGGTGAAGTTATTGTTCGTGCCCCTTTCTGGGTTCCAAAAAACATCATTGACAACTTTGTTGTAAGCAAAAACAACTGGATCAAAAAGGCACTAGAAAAAACAAGTCCGCCCCTACATACCAAAAACTACTCTCATGGCGAAGAACACTTGTTATTTGGCCAAAATTACCAACTAGACATAGAACTGGTCGAAACACCAGTTCGAACAGTTGTAAGCAAAGACAATACCCGATTAAATGTGAAGATCTATAAGCACTTCGACGAAACCAAAAAGACCCAAGAAATAAAAGATGCTCTTCTTCGTTTTTATTTAGAAGTAGGAATTGGTTATATTACCGATAAGGTAAACTACTACACGAAAGAATTAGGAGTGGAATATTCAAAAATCGATATCAAAAAAGTCTCAAGTATCTGGGGTAGTTGTTCTGGGAAAAATGTCTTAAGCTTTAATCGTAAACTCGTAATGGCTCCTAATGAGATTACTGACTATGTCATTATTCACGAAGTATGCCACTTGAGAGAAAGAAATCACTCCAGTCGGTTTTGGGGTCTAGTTTTTAAGTATGATAGATACTACAAAGAACACCGTCGCTGGCTTTTTAAAAACTCTTCTTTGTTAACAATATAAATGACTAATCAAGACCCTCTTTTTTCCAGCGCGCTAGAAGCTCTCCTAAAAAGAGAAGAGCATGTTTTTTTGACAGGTAATGCTGGAACAGGCAAAACAACCTTAATTAATGAATTTAAATCTCTGACCGACAAAAATCTTAGTATTGTTGCCCCTACAGGTGTCGCTGCTGTAAATGTTGGAGGAGAAACAATCCATTCCTTTTTTGGTTTTCCTCCCAATGTCACTGTAGAAAGAGCTGTTTTTGACGCCAAAAGAACAAAAAAAGGAAAAATATTTCAATCATTAGAGGTGTTAGTTATCGACGAAATTTCCATGGTTCGTGCTGATCTTTTGGACTGCATTGACATCTTTCTTCAGACTGTTCGCAAAATGCGTGTCTCTTTTGGCGGCGTTCGAGTCATTATGGTCGGTGATCTGCACCAACTGCCACCGGTTGTTTCTCCTGCCGAAAGAGAAGCAATCTACAGTCTTTACCAAAGCCCCTACTTTTTTTCATCACAGGTCTTTCAAAAACTTTCTAGTGGACTATACTCTCAAATTATATATATTGAGCTTTTGACAATTTATCGTCAAAAAGATCCCAAGTTTATCGGTATTTTGAACCGCATCAGAAACAAAAAAGCGCTTCCTGAGGATCTAGATATTCTTAACCAATGTGTTATCGACTCAGAAAATATCGATGACCACATCCTCCTCACCACCATAAATGAAACGGCTGACAGAGTCAACGATCTTCGCTTGGGGGAAATAGACGGGCCACTTCATGTTTTTCATGCCACCGTGATTGGAGATTTTAGTGAAAAACAAAGTCCAGCCGCTCAGTCTCTTTCTCTAAAAACAGGTGCCAAGGTAATGCTCTTAAATAATGATCCTGCGAATCGCTGGATAAACGGGACCGTTGGCACTCTATTTAGAGTCTCTGGCAACGAAGTCTTTGTAAAACTAGAAAATGGTGAGGTAGAAAGTGTAGAAGCTGTAACCTGGAACTCATATAAAACCCGGTTTAATGAAGAAGAAAACAAACTTGAGTCTTTTGAGGTTGGTAGTTTTAAACAATTGCCGCTGCGCCTCGCTTGGGCAATAACCATTCACAAAAGCCAGGGGAAAACCTTCCAAAAGGTAGCCGTCGATTTTGGCAGGGGAGCCTTTACTCATGGTCAGGCTTACGTCGCTTTGAGTAGGGCAACGACGTTAGGAGGCCTAAAGCTCATGCGACCACTCCAAGAGTCAAGCATTATTGTTGACGAAGCTGTTTTAAAGTTTTTGGAAAATCTCAAAAAACTAGCCCTCTAGCTTGTTCAGAGTAATTATTTTTTTTGAAAGTAACAAAAAAAGTGTCGCTGCTAATAAGGCCATCAATGAGCCATAATAAAATGGAGTTCTTGGTCCATAGTTAGTCCATAAAACCCCTGCAACCGACGAGGCAATCAAGGTGGCTATCCCCATTGAAGTTTGATATATCCCAAAGGTCGAAGCCAGTATCTCGTGTGGTACCAATTTTGAGATATACGCCTTCGTGACTCCTTCTGTTAAGGCTACATATGCTCCATACAAAGGAAACAAAACCCAAATCACCCCAGACGAACTAGTCCAGCCAAAGTACCAGTAAACAAAAGAAAAAATTAAGTAGCCAATAAACAGAATTTTTTTTGGACCAAACTTATCCGCCAAGATTCCTGCGGGTAAAGAAAAAGCAAAACTAACAAGGTTATAAACCACATAAGCAAAAATAGTTAAGCTCACCGACATCCCTAAGTTCTGTGATCTCAGAATCAAAAAAGCGTCAGAACTATTACCTATTGCAAAAATAAAGCTTATAAACAGGAAAATTCTAAATGGGGTATTTGTTTTTTTCCAGTCAAAGTGCATGCTCAAGTCATCATTCGAAGATTTTCTTTTATCATTTACAAAAAAATAAATGATTAGTACTCCCAAAAATGCTGGAACAAAGGCAGCAAAGAAAAGCCACTTGTAATTATTTGCAAACAATCCTAGGGCCAGAACAGCAATAAGCGGTCCAATAACCCCTCCCAGAGCATCAAGCGTTCGATGAAATCCAAAAGAAAAGCCTCTGCTATCTTTGTCAGTACTTTCGGTGATAATGGCATCTCGGGCCGCTGTCCTCAGTCCCTTACCAGATCGATTCATAACTCTGGAAAGTAAAACAAGTGGCCAGGTAGTAGAAATCGCCAACATCAGGTGGGAGGCGGCGGCAAAACCATATCCCAGACCTACAAACATTTTCCGTTTATGGAGCTTATCGGATACATATCCACTTACCGCCATTAAGATTTTTGAGGAAGCATCTGCTATTCCTTCAATTAGTCCGATAATGTTTGTTGGTACTCCTATAACCGTAGCTAAAAAAATCGGCACCACGGGGTAAACCATTTCTGAAGATATATCATTGAGCAGGCTGACAATACTCAATATTAAAATATTCTTAGGTATTTTCTTATTTTTGAACCACATGACGTAAAATAAAGTATACAGTGAAAATAAAAGTAAAATTAGCGACAAGCCTTTGGGATTCATTTTTTGGCCTTATCGACAAAAGAAACACTCCACCTATGCAATTTCGTACCCGTTTTGGAATCCACACTTTTTTCCTTTCTTATCCAATAGACATTTTGGTTTTGGACTCCGAACTGAGAGTAAAGGTTACCAAAAAAAATCTCCTCCCTTTTAACTTCTTTTTTTATAATCCTACTTACTACAACGTCATAGAACTCGAGGCAGGTTTTATCGCTAAAAATAAAATTAATTTGGGTGATAAAATTGAACTCACTGCATGACTATTTTTACTATAGATCTCTTTGTTTCTCATTTGGTTCAGAGAATATCGTATCCACCACTACAATCTTATCTTTGGTGGGTTTCAGTTATTGGTAATGTAATACCCCTTTTTATAATTCTTTCACTTTGTCTACTATATTTTTACTTTACAAAACACCAAAAAGCCGCTATATATTTGTTTTCGAGTGTGGGTGTGGGGGTAGCAACCAGCACTTTATTGAAAATTTTCTTTGCTCGTCCAAGACCAACCCCTGACTTGGTAAGTACCCTAGTTACTCTTCGTGATTATAGTTTTCCCAGCTCTCACTGTGTCAGCTTTACTATTTTATTTGGCTTTTTGTATTACTACTTAACCATTCATCACATAAAAAAATCCAGGTCTCTGATACTGCGGTTAACTTTTTTGCTTCTGATTTTTTCTGTAAGTGTTTCCCGAATTTATCTTGGTGCTCATTGGCTAACTGATTGTTTGGCGGGGTATTTTATTGGCGTAATTATTTTACTTATCACCATAAAAAAGTTTAAAAAATGAAAGACAAATTTGCCGCCACCTGGATATCACACACTTCAATCAGCGACTACCTCCAGTGTCCAAGAGCGTATTATCTAAAAAATGTTTATAAAGATCGTGCCACAGGACACAAAATACAGGTCGTTAGCCCTGCTCTATCACTGGGTTCGGCTGTTCACACTGTATTGGAGGGACTAGCTCTCCTCTCAACTGAAAACAGGCTAAAGGAATCTCTAGTTTTGGCGTTTGATAAAGTCTGGGAACGTTTTTCTGGAAAAAAAGGTGGTTTTATAAATCAAGATCAAAAGTTTGAATACAAAGAAAGAGGTAAGGCCATGTTGAGGCGAATTATGGAAAACCCAGGTCCAATTGCAAAACTTTCTATAAAACTCAAACAAGACTTTTTGTATTACTGGCTAAACGAAGAAGACAATATTATTCTCTGTGGCAAAATTGATTGGCTTGAGTACCTACCTGTAACCGACACGGTTCACATTATTGATTTTAAAACTAGTAAAAAAGAGGAAAAAGCAGAGTCTCTCCAGCTTCCCATCTATCTCTTATTAGCCCAAAACTGCCAAAGCAGAAAAGTAGACAAATTAAGCTATTGGTATCTTGAACTTGATAATCTCCCGACAAGAATGGATCTTCCCGACATAAAAATTCCCGAGGCAAAAATTTTGGAAATCGGTCGGAAAATAAAACTAGCTCGGAAGCTAAACAACCTAAAGTGTCCCAATGGTAATGATGGTTGTTTTGCTTGTCGACCGCTAGAGCAAATCCTTAAAGGCGAAGGTGAAAAAGTAGGGGAAAGTGAAAGGCATGATCTCTATTACCTAGAAAAAACTCCCGTTATCGAAGAAGAAGTCGAGGAGTTAATCCATTAATAGGCAGTTATTGCTACCGCGAAAGTATTTTGGGCATAAACACATCCCCAAACAAACTCTCCACCTGTCAGCAAACTCCTGTGGCCGAGGGTGTTTTCCCACCCCTTTACCGTCTCTGTGGGGGTATCGAATCCCTGAGCCAAAAACTCACTAATATTATATTTTTCTCCAATCCACTTCAGGTCGCTCCGGTCCAAAACTGGTTGAAAACCTGCGTGTCCATCTAATTTTTTTAACTCCAGAAGTTGATTAAGTCGGATTGAGGCAATTGTGCACAGCTCGTCCTTCTTAGAAAGCTGCCCAACTCCAAACTCAGTCCGTCTTTTGTTTACTGCCTCCCAAAGATCTGGTCCGCCCCAGTTTATTTTTGGTGCCACAACTGTTTTGGGGATAGAGGATGTCGATACCTTTTTTTGTTTGTTACCAAAAATCAAATAATATGTATTTTCCGTCTTTGTTTTGTACTCAGATATGCCAACATCGCTAAACTTAGAGAGCAAAATAGTCTCACTCTCAACCTTATCTGCCAATAATTTATCTAGATAATTATCATCCGTACTTTTAACCGAGAAAAAGACATCTCCAATTACTGTTGAATCATAACCTACAAGGCTCAGAGCCTTGTCTCTGGTGAGTGCCGAAGCAGAACCCTCGTAATCTCCAAAAGCGACAATTACCGACAATCTCGCCTTAGCTGCTTTATTGAGATTTTCATCTATTTGTAACATCCCTAGATTTTTTAAAACCCTCTCTGAGTTTATTTTTTCTATGATTTTTTTAGAAAAATCGCTTGGCAGGTTAACCTCATTGGCACTGCTATCGTTTTTGGTTCCAAAGCTCATTCTCCACTCCTGCAAGGAAGGAGCGATTACTTGTTTTTGGGCCAAAAAGGACCCAGCTACAGCAGCCAAGAAAATTATCGAAGACCAGAGTACAAATTTTCGTATCACTAGCTATTAGTATAGAATATATTTATGCAAATACTTTTTAATACCCAAAAGATTAGCATTACCGATCACTTTCGTCAAAAAATTACTAAAAAATTCGAACAAGGTCTTGGCAAACTGCTTCTGCACTATCAAGAAGATCTTAAAATAGGATCAATTTCTATTGAAAAAGTTGCCAGTGAAAGTTACGAGATAAAATTTGATATGAACTTGCCAGGTTGTCCCATAAATATCAAATTAACTCACCCAATTCTTCTCGATGGTCTAATTGAGGTTCGCGATCAAGCCAAACGTCAAATCAAAAAACACCTCGAAATACTTAGAGAGCACTAAAGCTATAATTGGGACATGCAAAACACCATCAACTGTCCCAAGTGTAACACTGAAATTGAAATTACCGAGGCGCTTCGTAAAACAATTTCGCCCGAGTTTGAAAAAGATATAGAGGAAAAAACTCGCGAGTCTTTCAAAAAAGAACAAGAAATTTTAATAGAGGAACTAAAGTTTAAAACCAAAAAACTAGATGAGGCGAGAGAAGAATCACTAAAACTCCACCAAGAAAAGCTAAAACTCGAAGATGAGCGTAAAAGCTTTGAGCTGGATAAGCAAAAACAGCTAGATCAGGAGCGTGAGCTCATTCGTCAAAAAACTCTTTTAGAGTATTCTGACCAACACCGCATGAAAGACGCCGAAAAAGACAAAATGATTAACGATCTCAAAAACTCCCTTGAGGAGGCCCAGAGAAAAGCAACTCAAGGGTCCCAGCAACTTCAGGGTGAAGTTCAAGAACTTGATATAGAGATGTCGCTACAATCAAACTTTCCTTTTGATTTAATAACTGGAATTGAAAAAGGTCAAAGGGGGGCCGATATCTCACAAGAAGTACGGACAAATCACGGAAATTCATGCGGAATAATTTTGTGGGAGTCCAAAAGAACTCAAGCCTGGTCAGACGGGTGGGTTAGCAAGCTCAAGGGCGACCTTAGATCTTCAAAAGCTGACATTCCGGTAATAATTTCAAATAATTTGCCAAAGAGTATTTCTGGCTTTGGCACCTATGACGGTATCTGGGTTTGTAAACCAGAGTATTTGCTTCCTTTGGCAGAAATAATGAGAAGTTGGCTGCGAGAAACAGCCAAAGAGCGGTTTGTAAGTCAAAACAGAAAAGAAAAATCCGAACTCTTATACGACTACATTGTTAGCCGTGAATTTACCCAGCAAGTAGAAAGCATTATGGAAGTTTACGGTGAGATGAAGGACCAAATTGACAGGGAACGTTCTGCTTTTGAAAAAATTTGGAAGGCCAGAGAGTCGCAGGTTACACGACTCAGGTTGGGTGTTGCTGGCATGTTCGGAAGTGTGTCCGGTATCGCCGGACAATCGCTCCCGACCATCAAAGGGCTCGAGCTTCTTTCACTCCCCGAATAATTACACCTTATAAATCGCCACCGCATTAGTCGAACCTTCCTTGTAATAGTTTTGACCATGGACTACCAAAATAGTGTCTCCAATTTTAATTTTTTCTATTTCCAATAACCAATCGGTAGTTTTGTTGGGTAAAGAAAAATCACCATCATTAAGAATAGATCTGTGCGCTTCAACACCATATGAAATTGTTAGCTCTTCGACTGTTTTTTGATCCTTGGTTATTGCCACTATTGGCATTTTTGGCCTAAGGCGGGAAATAGAACGAGCTGTTTTTCCTGAACTGGTAAAGACTAAAATAAACTTAAAACTAACTACCTTTTGGTTAAGGAGTCCCAAGACGCTATTTACTATCAAATCCGTTTCGTTTTCAGGAACAAAATTTAGCTTCGTTATGGCTCTTATTTCTTCGTTATATTTTGTTATTTTGGCCATTGCTTGGACAGCTTTAACCGGGAATCTCCCGTTAGCTGTTTCCCCTGAAAGCATTACGGCATCAGTGCCATCCAATACAGCGTTAGCAACATCAGTTGCCTCTGCTCTGGTGGGAGTCGGATTATTTGTCATCGACTCTAGCATTTGTGTTGCCGTAATAACTGGTTTGTTGGCTAATCTACACTTTCGAATAATTTGCTTTTGCAAGTGAGCCAATCTTTCTATTGGAACCTCAACCCCCAGATCTCCGCGAGCGACCATAATTACATCTGCTGTTTCAATAATCTCGTCCAGGTTTTTTAACGCCTGATCGCTTTCAATTTTAGCCACAATTTTAGCCATTATGCCTCTCTGATTCATCTGCGACCTTAGAATATCGATATCTTGTTTTGATCTACAAAAAGATAGGGCTACAAAATCTACTTTATTTACAGCCGCCATATCTAACTTTTTTAGATCATCTTCAATTAGCGAAGGTAAATCAATGTTTACTCCGGGAAGGTTTACGCCTTTTCGATGTCCGACTTCATAGTTATCAGTTGCTTTTGCCAAAATATACTCATGGGTTACTATTTCGACTATTAACTCAACTGAGCCATCATCAATCAAAATTTGGTCGCCGGATTTCAAAGTATCAAAAACTAGTTGGTGGGGAATACAGACCAAATCATCTAAATTCACAAAAGAGGGGACAATTTTAATTGTTTGACCTGCCAAAACACCAACCTTTTCCTTGTTTCTGGTTTCTAGTCTAATTTCTGGGCCCTGAAGGTCCAGGAGAATTCCTATGTCCATTTTTAACTCATTGGCAATATTTTGAACTCTCCTAACTCTTTCTTCGTGCCACTCAACTGTTCCATGCTTGGTATTAAAGCGAAAAACATTAACGCCAGATTCAATTAATTTTTTTATTGTCTCCTCAGAGTCAGATGCGGGTCCGAGAGTGGCGACGATTTTTGTAAGTTTATGCATTTTTTTAACTGTCATTCCGGACTTGATCCGGAATCTATATAGATAACTCAACAATTATACAAGTATTGAAGTTCATCATGCTAATATTAGAGTCATGTACAATCGTAAGACTTGGGGGACATACACTCCTGGCTCAAAATCACCTTATAAAATTAGTCGCTCCAAAATAGAACTTTTTCTTCAATGTCCTAGGTGTTTTTACATGGACTGCCGACTCGGCCTTTCTCGTCCCTCAACCCCGCCCTACACCCTAAACAATGCTGTAGACACACTTTTAAAGAATGAATTCGATCTTCTGAGGGAAAAAGGTGAGAAACATGCCTTGGTGGAAAAATATGGTATCAAAGCCGTTCCCTTTAAACATCCAGACTTACCTCAGTGGCGCGGGGAAGTAAAGGCTTATGAGGGTGCTTTGGTTGTCGATGAAAAATCTAATCTTTTAATAAATGGTTTAGTCGACGATATTTGGCAAAACGAAACAGAGGAGTTGGTAATTGTCGATTACAAAGCTACGAGTACCACCAAGGAGATTTCTCTAGATGATGAGTACAAACAAAGTTACAAAAGACAAATGGAAATTTATCAATGGATTTTTCGCAAGCTGGGCTTCAAGGTTAGCAATATCGGCTACTTTGTTTTTGCTAATGCCACTAAAAACAGAGACCGCTTTGACGGCAAGCTAGAATTTGAAATGACCATAGTGGAACACATGGGAAACTCCAGTTGGGTAGACTTAACCCTCTTGGAGGTTGCCGAATGTTTAAAGAGCCATAATATCCCCGCACCAGCCCCAGACTGTGAATATTGTGCCTACAAAAAAGAATCAATTCAGGCAGCCAGAGACCAAGCAAAATAGCTATAGGTCTTTACAAATCGACCTTAAAACTATAAGATATATAAGACTTATAAAGTTAAACTTTCAAATGGAGGATCGGTGAAAACAATTTTCTCAGATTTGTACACAAAATTTTTAGTTCGATATAAACTGTATGATGTTTGTACTTGGTGTAAAGGAACGGGTATTTTTAAAGATACCGATTTTTTTCCTGGAAGAGGTTATTCCTATCAAGCTATTCCAATCTGTGGTGGCTGTGGAGGGTTGGGCGTTCACTACAATACTTCTGACTTCAAAGCCAGAACTGCCAAAATTGCTGAGTTACGATTTAAATACTATCCGACAGATAAATTTCCAGAGCCCCCATCTATAGTCCCGTTTACTTATTTAGCTCAACTCATAAAAGAAGTTGAGCAGCTTGTTAAAATCTACAAAGTTTCTTCAGACTGTTATGCCGCCAGACTAATACGAGAAAACAGTCATACGCGAAGTGTACTAAAAATGTTTGAAGAGCTGGTTCAAGTTGATTTATCAGTGCTAAAAGAAAATAATCCTGAATTGCCAGCTGAATATGCTGAGGAAAATCAACAAGCTATGATCGCATTATTTTCAGGTGAATTTGTCAAAGGGTTCACTCTTTTTGAGTCTCTTTTGGAAAAACATCCGGAAGATGGAACCTTGTGGCATGATTTTGCTGTTCTTCAAATGCTGATCAGCCGCGATGATTCCAGAATCGACGATCTTTGGAAAACCGCTACTTCAAAAAAACCACAAAAAGCCCTACATTTCTTTCAGGCCGGTAAGTATTACTGGAATATTGCCGAGAATCCATTTAAGGCACTTACATATCTTAAGGGTGCCAGAAATGCCCCCGATTGGGCAGAGTTTCAAGTTACAGACGGAGTCGATCTTGACGAGCTAATAAGGCTCATCAACGAAGATATTTATTTCAGTTCTCCGTACAAGTATCAAGATAAGCACGAGTAAGTTCCAACCCATCTCATAAAGAGGTGGGTTTTTGTTTAATCTTGTTGTATAATACTATAAGATCTTAAACGGTCAAAATACATTCAAAACTTGGAGGATAAATGACAGCTTCTCAAACATGTAGTCTGTGTGGTGCTCCCGGCGCAAAAACTAGTAATGGGGTCCACTACGAAGCAAATGACCTTGTTCCATCGGGTTTTAGTTTTACTACCATCCCCATCTGCCCACGCTGTGGTGGACTTGGTATAGAGTTTGACTGTGAAGATTTTCACCAAAAAGTCAGTCAAATTATTGAATTTAAGCACCTGTATCATCCCATGGACGGATTCCCCCAACCACCAGCAATTCTTCGCTATCAATATCTCAAGGGTTTAATCGAGGGTGTAGAAAAATTGTTATCCGTTTATGGTCCGGGTAATCAATACTGTTTTGCCGGGGAAATGGTTGAGAGTAACAGCCCCGACAGAGAAGTCTTGGAAATGACCCGTCTGGAGGCGTCTCGAATTCTTGAGCGAGTTACGAGTACGGTCGGGGATTACCCGTTTGCAATTCGTAGTTTAATGCATGAGGCCAATGTTGCTCTTTACTCTGGTGATGTGAACAAGGGGCTCAGATTGTTCAAAGTTGGTGTCGATATGCTCCCAAACGACGCTTCTTTGGTTCACGACTATGCTGTGATGCAAATTAGATTTGCTCGAAACATTGAAGAGGCCCTAAGTCTATTTATCCGTGCCACTACCTTGGAACCGAAAAGATCGCTTCATTTTTATCAAGCGGCACATGTACTTGAAGTTCTTGGCCGAGGTAATGAATCAGCTATATATATGTCCCATATCGCTCTCTGTCCTGATTTTGAGAATTTTGTGAAAGAAATTGACCCAAAAAAACGAGAAAGGTTAATCCGTTCAGTCAGTCAAAATAGCCAATATAGGCTTAATTAATTTTACGCTCCGGTATTAACCGGGGCTTTTTTTGACAAAATGAGATAATAACTGAATGAATCTGACTGATTTTTATTACGATTTACCAAAAGAACTAATTGGCCAAAAGGCAATCGAACCTCGAGACTCTTGTAAATTAATGGTTGTAAAAAGAGAAACAAAGCAAATTTCTCACCATATTTTTAGATATTTGGTAGATGTTTTAGATTCCAATACCGTATTGGTCCTCAACGATACCAAAGTTTTTCCAGCCAGGCTTTTTGGTCACAAAGATACTGGAGGAAAAATCGAAGTCCTTCTACTCAAACAAATCTCACCCGATAGTTTTACTTGCCTACTCCGAGGAAAAATAAAAAATAATCAGAAATTAATTTTTTCCGAGAATCTTCACGCTCGCATCCGTCATTACGATCCCGCAACTGCGGGAGAAGCAATCTATATAAATTTCAACCAAACTGGCGCTGATTTATTATCAACTCTCGATGACCTAGGAAAGACCCCTCTTCCTCCATATATCCACTCATTTGAATCAGAAAATAAATTACGTGAACAATATCAAACCGTCTACGCCAAGGAAAAGGGGAGTGCTGCCGCACCTACGGCAGGGCTTCACTTTACTGAAGAACTCCTAAAAAAACTTCAAGATAATGGTGTGCAAATTGAAAAAATAACCCTTCATGTTGGGCTTGGTACTTTTAAACCTGTAACCAATGAGCAAATTGAAACCAAAACACTTCACTCCGAAAACTTTGAGATATCTGAAGAGGCTGCCAATAGAATTAACCAGGCAAAAATAGATGGCAAAAAAGTAATTGCTGTAGGGACAACCTCTTGTCGCGTTTTAGAATCTCAAACCAATGACCTCGGAAAATTACAATTCGGTAGGGGAGAGACAAGTATTTTTATCCAACCAGGCTACCAGTTTAAATTATTAAATGGTTTAGTTACCAACTTCCACTTCCCCGAAACTAGTTTATTAATGCTGACAAGCGCCTTAGTTACTTTTCCCAACTCCCCCGCCCCATTTAAAAATTTTCAGCAATCTCTAGTGGGGGAGGCATATACACAAGCAGTCAAAAACAAGTACAAATTCTTCTCCTTTGGCGACGCCATGCTCATTCTTTAATTGTCATTGCGAATCTCGTACTCGAGCTGTGGCAATCCAGTTCCGTCATTCCGGACTTGATCCGGAATCCATCAAATTTATTTCATCTTTCCCCTAATTGTTTCCGCCAACCTCACCATAAACCTTACGTTATGAATCGAAGCTAGTCGGTAGTAGCTTAATTCCTTCGACCGATACAAATGCTTCAAATATCCGCGAGTATACCCAGACTGGCAGGTATAGCAATCACACCCATCCATAATTACTGACTTATCATTCTCGTATTTTTTGTTATCAATATTAAGCCTTCCATTCTCAAATTCACTTTCAAAATTTTCTTCCCGCAATTCACCGTAATAAAGGGCACCGTTGCGAGCTAAGCGAGTAGGGGCCACACAATCACACATATCCACTCCCGCTTTAAAAATATCTACCAAATTTTGCGGGTCTCTTCCCAAACCCATGGCATAGAGTGGTTTGTCTTTTGGTAACGAATCTTTAATCCAATCAATCATTTCCAAGGTTCCTTCCATATTGTAACCAACCGTCTCGCCGCCCAAGGCGATACCATCAAAACCCAAACTACAAATATATTCTGCTGATTTTCTTCTTAATTCTTTGTGCATTGCTCCTTGGATAATTCCAAACAAGGCTTGAGATTTTCCCTGAGAGCTTCTTTTATCATTTTTTACCCACTGATCCAAACTCTGCTTAGCCCAGAGGTGTGTTCTCTCTAGTGCCTCTGTTGTATATTTTTCATCTGCTTGGTCCGGAGTGCATTCGTCAAAAGCCATAATAATATCTGCGCCGAGATCTCGCTGGATATCCATTGAAATCTCTGGTGTAAACCTATGCATTTTTCCATCTAAATGTGATTTAAAAGTAACTCCTTCATTGTCTATTTTTGCTAATGGCTTCCCGTTTGCCCCTTTTCCCAAAGAAAAAACCTGAAATCCGCCGCTGTCAGTAAGCATTGGTTTCTTCCAGTTCATAAACTCGGCCACCCCACCCATTTCATTTACTAATTTTTCACCTGGGCGGAGGAAAAGATGGTAAGTGTTCGCCAAAATAATCTCTGCTCCACTAGCCTCTATATCTTTTGTATCTAGCGCCTTTACCGATGCCGCTGTCCCTACGGGCATAAAAACCGGTGTGTTTATCTGACCACGGTCTGTAGTTATAATCCCCACTCCATTATTGTCTTTCTCAAAGCTAAAGGCCATGGAGCCGAAGGTGGGACTCGAACCCACTACCTACGGTTTACGATACCGTCGCTCTACCAGCTGAGCTACTTCGGCCTAAAGGCTATTTTAACTGAAAAGTCATTCAAAGTGCTAAAATATCCCATACTACTTTAAAATTGGAGGTTTGGATGGCATATCAAAAAATTTCTATCAATATTAGTTTGACTTATGATCAAATGATTCAATTGCTTTTGTTGAGTGGTCGAGTCGAAATAGTTGTGGAAGAACACAGGCTGGTTATAAACGGCTGTCAGAGCCATCGCAAGCATGGAGAACCTGGAGTTGACAATGCCGATGTTCATTATCTCAAGTGCGATGTGGATATCGATAATTATTCTGGTCAGGCAGATATCCATGTTAAATCACACGACGGAAGGGGTACTGTTTATACGGGTATGGCCGAAATTGAATACGAGCTCGGTGGTATGAGCGAATAATAAATCGAGCACCTTATTTAAGGTGCTCTTTCTTTTAAATCTTCGGTAAATTTAACTTTAACCCCGCAAAAAGAAGGTTGGGATTCTTTCCAATTGTGGTTCTATTTGCCCAGTAGATTTTCGTCCATTTAAATCCATCTCCATAAGCCCTTACCGAAATCGTCCACAAAGAGTCGCCCTTTAAAGTTGTATAAGTGTCGGCGTCTATTGTTCCAGCTTCCTTCTTTTCTGTAACAATATTATCTTTAATGGCAAGTTTCGGCTTAGCTTCTACAGCGGTAATTTTCTTTGCTTCCACTTTTGGTAATCTAATCTCCATCCCTGCGGATATATGCCCATCTTTTGAAAGTTTGTTTTCTTTAATAATATCAACATAGTTATAGCCAGACTTGTAGTGTTTTTCTGAAATGTGCCAGAGGTCATCCCCCTTAACCACTTTATAGGTAACAATTTCTCCATTTATCAGGTCTTTATTTTTATCTATACTAGTAGTGGTACTTGGCTGAGTCTCGCTCAAAAGGCTTCCTTTCCACACTTTTAGGTTTGCAGTCTTAAAGTAATTAATCATCATTCCCGCTACCAAAAATACAACAACAATTCCCAAAAGGGTGCTAAACCGATCCTCATTCATCTTAAAAAATTTTAGGGTATTTTTTATTCTAACGTCAGAGCTCTGTCCTTTATTCATAATCCCATCTTATATAGATTTTTATCTTTGTCAATGGGTATCCAATACACAAAAAACCCATCAGTTTCCAGATGGGTAAATCAATCAGCGAACATGAGCGCCAACAAAATCTTTAATATAATCCAAAATATCAACCGTCGTCTCCCAACCCAGTTCATCACGGGCTTTATTGGGAGCGTCGCCAGATTCTGAGCGACCAGGATTACCTTCAATGTATTTTATTGGCCCACCAAAAGCCTCGGCAATTTCTACAATCGAAAAGCCCTTAGTGTTACCAAGTGAATAACCATCTCCAGAACCTTTATTAGCCGTCAAAATCATTCCCCGGGCCAAGTCGCCAACAAAAGTAAAGTTTCTCTTTTGGGTACCTGGGGAAACAACCGTAAGCTCTTCACCTTTTAAATATTGTTGTTCAAACCTGGCTATTAAGGTAGCATACTTGCCAACGCCATTTTCTCTTGACCCAAAGGCATTATAAAAATAACATATGGCATAAGGTATGTTATACCAACGACCGTAGTTATTAATCAGATCAACGTTCATCGCCTTGGTCAAAGCATATGGGCTCTGATTGCGACCCTCTCCCACCGCAAACTTTGTACTGGAAGCAGCGTAAACAAGTTTTCCTACTCCACGCTTACGGCAAAACTCAAGTACAGCAAACGCCCCAACCGTATTCATATCAAATACTTTTTCTACATCCTCAAACGAAGTTGCAATGCGAGCGTATTCGCCAAGGTGATAAATGACATCAGGTGTTTCGGGAATCAAAACGTTTATGTGTTTTGTGTGGCCAACTCGATATTCTGCCCCGTCAACATGATTATCTACTTTGCCCGTAAAATAGTTATCCAGTGAAATGACGTAGTTTTTCGGATCTCTTACAAGCTGCTCAACTACATGGGAACCAACATGACCAGCCCCACCAGTAACCAAAATTATTTTTTTCATGTTCCTCCACATTGTTAGTGTCCAAAAAAGCTATATGTGGATTATAGCAATTACAATTCTCAAGTTTATAGTTCCAAAAAAAATCCCTCCACAAGGGAAGAATTTTTCATGGCGAGGCTGATGCCTGCCCACCTATGGAGGGGGATGGTTTCCGAACCACAACAAATCAAATATAGGCACAAATTAAATCCTATAGCTAGAAAACAGCATGGTTCTGTGGTACTATAAGGACATAAGTTTTCCCACATTCCTAGTTCTTTAAGGAGAAAAAATGAATAGATATCCGAATACTCGTCAGTATCCAATGGACATAGTCTGTGCCCAAATTTTCGAAGAAATGGAAAAAAGAAATTGGTCTGTCCCAGGTATATTTTGTAAAAAAGACGGTATGGAAGTGGTCAAAATGTCAGGAAAAGACTTTTCACTTAAATTCTACCGTGGAGTTCAAAATAGTCGCCAGGGTGCAGTAATGACCCTTCTCATTCCTAAAAAAGAACTAACGGTTTTTAGTGACTACTCTGGTCCAGTTATGTATGTGTATGTAGGTCTCAATTGGGAAGTCGAAAAAGAGTGGTTTAAAAGTGCAATCAAGACCAATTCCAAACTTAACAACAACCCCAGGAGATACTTGTACTATTCACGGTCTGGTGGTGTTCTAAAACATGATACCGATTTGGGCCGAGAATACGGACTTGAAGCGGGTGATCCTGCTCAATACTCAATTCAAGAGGTCTATAAAGAATTTTGTAATTGGCTCACTACAAACGTTCTTGAATACATCCGTAAGCAAAAATAACCCCTTTCAAAAGAAGCTCTCTTCTTGCGAGAGGGCTTTTTTATTATTTAAAAAAGTTCGTATCCCATCACCACCCTCACTGTTATAGGAACAAAACTACGACAAAAATGAAAGCGAGGATGATGCCTGTCCGCCTGTGGCGGGGGGGAGGATTCGCCTTCGGTCGAACTACGTTCGCCTCAGGACCGGCCTCACCAGGTTCGTTACGAGACTGGTTCCGGCATGTTCGAATCCCATTTTTGGCCATAAAAAAATCCCTCGACAAGCGAGAGATTTTTCATGGCGAAGCTTAGTGAGTGATATCCAAACCTATTTAGCTAATAAACCATACTTTCCAAGCATAGTTATTTGAGGCTATGGTTTTCTGATAAAATATTTCTCAACAACCTCCCAAGGGTTGAAATTTTTACATAGGAGAGAAAAATGCCAGATCCCAATGACCTTGCTAATCGCATTGCTGATAAGGAAGCGCAAGTTGAAAGTTCTACGGACAAGAAGTTCTGTCAAGTACCCGTTTCTTTGAACACTTTGTGAACGACTAAGTTGTTTTTAAACT
>CAZPFY010000024.1:0-10798 GCA_964586045.1 uncultured Pseudomonadales bacterium
CGGTGATGTCACCTGGAGAGATTTACTTTAACCTCATTAAGGACTGGTCACCAACAGCTAAGTGGTGCACTTCCACTGCGGATGTAGGTTACCTCCAAAAATTCAAAGTTTAACCTATAGAGTATTTTACCCTATATCTTGAACTTTGTAAACCTATATTTATATCTTTTGTCCAGTTTAGCCTCAGAATACCACTCTCTCCTAGCCGCAAACATGAGTATCCACCAGGGCGACCCCACATACCCAGCCAACCTCTGACTCTTGTGGGCAAAAGCAGCTTGCCACTTTTTAGCCGCTTCCCCAAGTTTCAACTCTAGTTCAAAATTTGGCTCTACCAAATAATCCCCGATCTTTTTACCCACCATTATCTTTTTAAATTTCCCTACAAAACTCGTCCACAACAATTTAATTTTTCGCTTTTCCCTAAATAGCTTCAAAATTTCCAAGGATAAAGCAATGTGATCCGGATGCCCTGTAACTCCCGATAAATCATAAGTAACCACAGCTCCTGGTTTTGTTTCTTCTATAAATTTTCTAAGACGTGTTCGCCAGTTGTTTCTCTTGCTCAGTTTTCCGTCCTCAAACTTCCACATTACCCAATCCGAAACTTTTAAAACACTCATCGCTTCCGCCATTTCCTCCCGCCTTATTTCCGTTACACTTCTCCCCCTTCCGTTTATATGTATTTTCCCCCTATTTCCCTCAGTCAGAGTTAAGACAGTTACCTGAAATCCACGAGACAGAGCAACCTGAATCAATCCTCCGGCCATTACCGATTCATCATCCGGATGAGGATATACAAACAGAATTTTTTTGTTAGTAATTTTGTCCAAATACGGCTCTATCTTTTTCACTGTTATCCGCCATTATAAATTAAAACCCCCAATGGAACCATTGGGGGCAAAAACCCTTAAACCTCAAAACCACCTAACCATTGCGACTGCCGTTCTATCCATTCCATAGTTTTTTGGTACTTATTTTTGTACTTCTTACCCAAAATGCTTGGGACAGCAATCATGCCCGCTTCCACCCCCAGAGCGATACCTTTCGTATAATAAGTACCCGGCACACCATACCTCAAACCAGGCTCCTGGAAATTTTCAGTTAACAGATTTACACTACCACCAGTTGAGCGGCTAATTTTGGTAATAAATAATATCAGCTCATCTGGCACATCTCTTATGGTCGGATAAATTACTTTCCAAAACTCAGGCGTTAATTCTGGAAAATCTGCTTCGGCATACAAAATAGACATTACCAAAGCTACGTTGACCCCAGCCAAAAACGCTTTTCGGCAACTTACCTTACTCTTGTCAATTTTATCTATCTCATCCAAAATCAGTCTTTGAAAGTTAAGGTAGTCATTTTGATTTCTCATTTCACACCTCTTATCCATATTTTAAATGAACACCAAAATTCATTATATAATATATAGGTTATGAAAGCAAAATTGCTGCTAATTATCACTAGTTTTCTGCTTTGCTTTTTTGTCTACCCCTCCGCTTTTATTTACCCCCAAGAAACCCTACCGGATACCAACGACACTCGCCTCATTGCCTACATCATTGGCCAAGTCCAGGACAATATCATTCATTTACAACCACTCCATTACGGTCGCTTTTTTGCCCCAGATCCAAACACTCTCACCTACTCCGATCTTTTTCTGACCACCTCAATACTCACTCTTCCTGCTCAAATTTTTACACATCACCCCATTATCATCTTTAACCTTGCCTTCATTTTAAATTTTGTCTTAACCTGCTATTTTGCTTTCTCTTTTTTTGATTATCTGTTTAAAAACAAATTTACTAGTACCCTGACTACTCTACTTTTTATTTTGTCGGGCTATCACTTACACTATTATCCTCACCTACAAATCTTTTCTCTCTGGCTATTTTTTGCTGCTCTCCTAAATCTTCAAAAATATTTAAATACCAATCAAACAAAGTACCTAGCCTTCTTTTTTATCTTCTCTACCTTCCAGCTCGCCGAAACCATCTTTACTTTTTATCTCCTCTTCTTTGCTTCGATTATTATCACCATGCCCGTCGTTGCGAATTTCCGCAAAGCGGAACTGAAGCAATCTCCGACCCATGGATTGCCACGGCCTTTCGGCCTCGCAATGACAATTTTATTTCCAATCCTTTGGTTTCTTCTTCTCTCCCCCTACGCCAAAACCCATCTCCTCTACCCCGAGGCCACCCGCCCCATTCGCGACGCCGCCCACTTTTCCCTTGGCTTGGATAACTTTTTTAATCTTTATCACGGCTGGACAATTATCTTAATACTTATCATCGGTGCCACAGCCCATACCCTTTCTGGAAATTATTCGCAGGAGCAAAAGCGCGGTATTTTTCTGTTAAGAAAAATTTTTGCGCCGAGACCAAAACAACTGCGAACCGCTGGAGTGAGCAGATTGTGGTTTACAGAAACGGGTGTGGGCGAAAGGCACTGGATGGGATTATTTATATTTTCAATTATTATGTCCCTCGGCCCCGTCCTCAAAATATTTGATCACACTGTCAAAATTTTTGGCCTCCCAATCCCCTTGCCTTACACTCTCTTTTATTATCTCTTCCCTGGCTTTACAGGATTTAGAACCCCCAGTCGCTTTACCGTCCTAGCTCTTTTTTCTGTCTGTATTATCATCGGCTACCAACTTAATATTTTATTTAAACACCTCCAAACAAAAACCAAAATATTTTTTCTTATCACAGCTTTTTGCCTGCTAGTTCTCGAAGCCAGATTACCTCTTACTGGCTACCCGGTAAACATTAATCCTCACCCCGTCTATGAACAAGTAAAAAATCTCCCTTCCTCCGCCGTTATTTTGGAACTACCCATAAAGCTCTGGAACAATTCTGACAACGAAATTGAGTCAATTCGCTCCCTCTACTCTCTATACCACAAGCATCGCCGACTCGGCGGCTACTCTGGATTTGCAACTTATGATTGGATAAATACCGTACAAGAAATTCAATCTCAAGGTTTGAGCAATGAAATAATCACCAAACTAAAATCTCTAGGTATCACCCACATAATCCGAAACAACGCCCTTTCCCCAATAAAATAACACTACATTTTGCGTTTTTGAATTTTTGAGTTTTTTTATTCCTTCTGCCTATCCGTCTCCCCATGAGAACCCCTAGCCAAACGACTCATTAGTTGTTGCAAAAAACTCTCCTTTTTCTGTTTCTCAATCCCCTTCTTTTGATCATCAACTTGTTTTTGTTGGGCTCTTTCTTGTGCAATTTGGGCATCTTGTTGCTTTTTTCTTTCAATAAATTCCGCCAGTTGAGACCTTACCTCGTTAAACTGTTTCTTCTCTTCCCTTTTTTTTAAAATTTGTTTCTCCTCTTTGTTTTGTTCTGGTTGAGCTGGGCCACCACTCTTGTTTTCTTTGCTACCAAACCCAGAAGGCGCGCCCAAAATCTGCTCAATAGAATCTGTCGTAACATCGGAAACCACCTTAGAAGTTGCTTTGGCAACACCTTTTCCAAGCTCAAATAGATCACCAGCTACTTGCTGGCCAATTCCTCCTAGGGCAGACATAATCTAATTTAACCACAAATATCATCTAAACAAAGTCTTTAATGTTTCACCGGGTGAAGTTATTTTTGGTCGCTTTATTTTTTTTGACTGGGATAAAACGTGTTTTTTATCCAGACTGACCAAAAAATGTGCATCTATCTTCTGTGCTGTAGCCAATAGATATAAATCATCCTCATCGGCAAACTGCCCACGACAACTTTTAATCTCCTTTAAGGTGGGAGCTTCAACCACTTCATCTATATATTTATCAATTAATTCTAACAACTCTCTTTTTGTAGAATTTATAATCCCAAGATGTCTCTTAACCTCCTCTACCGAAATTTCACTCAAAAACAAGGTATGCTTTGACTTTTTAATTAAATTCAGTAATCTAAACGAACCACCTCTCGATGAGCCCAAGGCGGCCAAAACACATGAAGCGTCAAATAATATTTTGCACCTCATCTTTATCCTGCTCTAAAAAATCAAGAACTTCATTAGCAGTATACGATCTTGTTTTGTATGGCAAAACCCTAACAGGCTCCAAAGTAATGGCGTTATTTTCAATTTTTAATCGCAACAAATCATTCTCCAACAAACCAAATATTTTTCTAAATTTTATTGGAATTGTAATAATTCCTTTTTGTTTAAGTTGGGTGTATATTTCCATATTTCCTTTTTTCTGCAATTCCGAAATAATTATATCACAAAAAAGGTCCCACCAAAAGGCAGGACCTACAAACTTAATCCAATCTATTATAGATGGCCGACTGATCCGGTCCACCTGGTTTTCCCCACAGAGGGTGGCGCCTCAACAAATCAAGCAATTCTCCTGCCTTTGCTTTGCAAAACTTACCCTCATCCCGTATTTTATCTTCTCTTTCAAAAACAACTTTATTTCCAGAGACCGTAACAACTCCCCTGTCGTTCAAAAAAACCTTTTCCAAGCACTGGACAAAGTAGTTTGGCTCAATACCCAAATTCCCAAACAATAGTTCTACTTTCCAGGGTTGACGGGCCTCCTTTTCCTGTTTCACAAAACTAACCACAAAAAAATCACTTTGCGTCCAAGAGATCATTTCGCCTCCAAAAATTAATGTATTCTTAGGCTCAATTGTAGCACAATCCTTTCCAAAATACAACCTATAGGCTATAATACCCCAAAAGTACATTTCTATACCAAAAGGAGATTCTATGAACATCATCGGCAACATATATGTAGGCAAAAGATATGCTCTTTTTACCAACAATCGCCCTGTAAAAAGCACCAGGGGTAGCGTGGTCTTTTTTGAGGATGGGTCCATGGCTGATATTGATGGTGGCGCTATGTTTGATTATTTCAACGGCACCGACAAGCACTTCACCCTAGTTGAGCTCAAAAACGGCCTCAACACGCTTAAGTTTGGCACTCTCAACCCCAACCCCCAAACCAAGGCTTGGGCCGTAAACTCGCTCCAAATTGATTATCCGGGCAAGGTCGATATTCTGCCCGCAGCAGATGGCCTTATCACCGTAGAAGAAAACGCCTACTGCCACGCCTCATTTGAAGGCAACCAGGTCATTGTTTCAATCGCAAACTACATGGAAATTTCGATAGTTTTTGGCAACAGCAACAATGTTTTTTTCAAAAACGACAAGGATTCAGAGAACAATTATCCTCCCCTCCGCATCTGGGCGCCAGTAAATACAAAACTGACTGGGTCACTTGAAGCCCTAACCTTTGATTAGCTGGGCGAGCTAATTATCAACGTCAAATCCCTTGTTGGGAACAACGCCCAAAGAATCACAGTCGGCTCTACCGGTTGTGTCTTTTTTGATTGCCCTGTAGTTACCGAAAAAATATACATTAGAACCACTGATACTGTAAACTTTGCCCGTGAAGTTCAGTGCCCCGACATCCACATCGAAACCAATAGCGTCGTCAACCTGGAAGAGCCAATTGCTACAGATCTGTTATACATAGTTACTTCGGACAAAGTTCACTTGGCGTATGTCAACGCTGCAGAGGTTTTTGTCAAAAGCAACGACAAAGTTACAATCGATCAAGGCACAGTCGGTTCACTCACCATTCGTTCAAACGACAAGGTAACAGTCAATCTCACGAGCTGCAGAATTTTAGGCATCCGTACCAACGATCAAGTAAGTGCCACTATTGTATCTGGCCAAACACATCTCAACATCGAGACAAACGATAAAGTGAAACTTAATCTGGACGTTGCCAAGTCAATCACCATCGTAACCTACGACAAAGTTGAGGTTTTGGCAAGTAAGTATTTGGCTCAACCAAGTATCGAAACCACTGACAAGTGTACAGTTCGCATTAAATAATTTACAGATCCCCAAAGCCGGGGATCTTTTTTTTGCCAAAAAAAAGAGCTAGTGTTTCCACCAACTCTCTTTAAATCAAATAATTGGATCCAATAAGTTGTATTTCTCAACTATTGGCTTAAGGGCTGTACTCAAATAAGCCAGCTCTTCCAACAACTCCCCACTCATTTCACGAGCCTTAATAGCCACCTCGGCCTGCTCGCGAAACTGGTGGCAATTCGTATTTACAATCTCCGCCACCAAATCGAACCACCGGTAGTAAACAGATCTCAGTTCAATAATCTTCCCCTCAACTTTTGAAACCAGGCGGCTTCTGGGATGAAGCCCACACCACTCAATGGCGACGGAGATCGTATAAAAAAGATCTTCAAGGTTATCGAGTACTGCGTTTAACTCCTTTACGGAGTTTTGGACACTGGCTACCTTGAACCGCGATTGACATCGCACATTACTTATATTATTTTCCCCAAGCGAGTTAACATCGCGGCAGTCCCTCAGAACAAGCCATTTGGCACTTTTCTTAACTTTTGCCTGCCTATCCGACACCAACATCCTTACCTCCTCTTTTTAATTTTGCGAATGGAATAATTAGCCTATAATACCACTTTAAGCCTCAAAAGTCAACCCATCACGCTCCGCCCCTCAAACGCACGCAAGAGGGTCTGACCATCTGCAAACTCAATATCCGCTCCTGTAGGCAATCCCCGGCCAATTCTGGTTATTTTAATCGCCTCAGAAAGCCCCATCATCCTTATCCTCTCAGCTATGTACATGGCAGTCGCCTCACCCTCCATGTTGGGGTTAGTGGCCAAAACCAGCTCCTCTATTTCTCCCGTCTTAAGCCTGGCTAAAAGCTGGGGAATCCTTAGATCATTTGGGCCTATTCCCGCCATGGGATTAATTATGCCTCCCAAAACGTGATATACCCCCTTAAACCCCTCTGCTTTCTCAAAGGCCAACAAGTCCAGGGCGTTCTCCACCACGCATACTTGTTTTTTACTTCTACTAGCGTCCTGACACACTGGACAAAACTTTTCCTCGCCCACATTAAAACAAAGTTCGCAAAACTTAGTATCCTTTTTCAAGTTTTCCAAAGCCTCGGCAAATTTTGTTAATCTTTCCTGTGGTGTGTTTAACAAATAATATGCCAAACGAGCAGCCGACTTCGGCCCTATACCAGGCAAAGCTTCAAAGCCATCAATAACTTTTTGTACAGGTCGAATACTTCTCATTCGTTACATCCCTTGTGGTAAGTTACCAAGCACCTTTGACAAGTCCCCCATCGAGTCTTTCATTTCTTCGGCTGCATATTTTTGTGCTTTGGTAATAGCTTCATTGATTACCTTAACTGCTTTGTTCAAGTTCTCACCATCTACAGTCAGCTCTTTCAATTTTCCATCTCCCGTAACAGAAACTACTACTCCATTTTCTTCAACTTCAGTTTTATGACCAGCAATTTTACGCTGCAACAAAGCTAATTTGGTAATAGCTGCTCCCTGTGATCCAAATTTTTTTATTCCTTCAAACATATTCTTTAATTATTTGCTAACCCTAATATTCTACCGCATCTTGAGTTTTTGAGTTTTTGTACTTTGAGTTTTTTAAGTAAATATCTTCTCCACATCCAATAGTTCCTATTTCCGTCATTGCGAGGCGCGAAGCAACGCGGCAATCCCCGCCACACTTAATTTGGTAAAACCTCGGAGATTGCTTCAGCTCGAATACGAGATTCGCAATGACGCTAGCTAAAAATCTTCTCCACATCCACAGGTCCCGTCGATATATTTGCATCTTCGTCCAAAACTTCTGTTCTTATTGGTCCATCGACCAAAACGGTCTTCAAGCTCACTGGCCCCCAAACTCTCTCCATCTCTTGTTCAATTATTTTCTTTTTTGTCTCTCTCTCCAACATATCCTGCTGAAATCTCGACTTTACCGACAAGGTCAAAGATCTCCCTTGCAAATCCATCGGAGACGAGTTGCGCAACATGCCCGCAAGCGAACCATTACTAGTCGCAAAATTATCCAAAAATCCTCCCCACTCATCTTTTATTTTTTCTATCGAGGCCTTGACGTCGTCCACGGCCTGCCTAGTAATAACCTTATCTTCATTTTTCTCCTCAATTTTTGTCTCAACCACTTTTGGGGATTGGACCACTGCCGGCTTTTGTGGCTCGGGATCATTTCCTCCAATACAATTTTGCAAAACCGCCATTTCCAAAGGCAAAAGAGGATCTGGTGAAATTTTTATTTTTTCCGCCGACCCAACCAAACCATCAATTAATTTCATTATTGCCCTTACGTTTGCCCCACTTTTTATGCCCGTCTCCATTTGTTCTTTGAGGTAAGCGAGCATCAAAACCAAAACCACCTGTGGCTTAACCCCTTGTTTTTCCATTCTAATAAAATCCTCAACCACCTCCGTAGAGTTGTGAGCCAAGGCCGCTTCTATTATTTTTTTTATAAGTAATCCACTAGCCCCGCCCAATTTATCGTTTACCAAAGCCACCGTAACCTCTTCGCCATAACTTGCCAACTGCTCCAAAACCTTATGTGCCTCTCTAAAACTCCCATCCGCTACACCTGCTACCGCCATCAGGGCCTCATTATCAATTACCAAATTTTCTCCCTTTGCCACCCTTACCAAAGATTCCAACATCTCAGCAGAACTAGCCTTGGTAAAACTAACTCGAGAACATCGACTAACTATTGTTTCCGGGACTTTGTGCGACTCTGTGGTACACAAAATAAACATCGCATGCTCTGGTGGCTCCTCCAACGTCTTTAAGAGCGCATTAAATCCAGCGGTCGATACCATGTGTACTTCATCGATAATATAAATTTTCTTTCTCAGTTGTATTGGCGACAACCTTACCTTCTCCCGCAAATCTCTAATATCTTCTACCAAACCATTACTAGCAGCATCTATTTCTATCACGTCCACTCCCCCTCCAGAAATTATCGTTTTACAGGCCATACACTCTCCACAGGGTTCGTTTAAACCATCTTTCAAATCTTTATTGGTTTCACAGTTAACCACTTGAGACAAAATTCTTGCTGCACTAGTTTTCCCGGAACCTCGCGGGCCAACAAAAAGATAAGCATGAGATATTTTTCCACTCTTCAACATTGCCAAAAATGCATCTCTTACCGAAAAAAGATTCAGTTCTGCAATTTTTTTGGGGCGATACTTTTGATAATAACTCACTTAATCAAGTTAGGTCTTTTTGAAACCCATGTCAACTCCAAATTTATTACTCAATTGACTCTTTTTTGTCCGAACTTCAAAAAGAAAACCCCATTAAATGGGGCTAGTTGTAATTCTCAGAATCTTACTTCTCTGAGCACGAGGAAAAAATCTAAATAGTGTAACTCCATCCGAATCAAAACGCACCGTTACCAGCTCGACATTCAAATCCCAAGCCACACTGCAAGCTGGTAAAAATGATAGCTTAACCTGCTTCCCGTTTAGTAAAAGGGTGCTGCCCAATTTCCGTCTGCAGAACTTTGTAATCTTCGGTGCCATATCGCCTAAGGTAATGGATTCAACCAAAAAGTTAACCTCCTTGTCTCCAAGCTCAGCAATAATTCTCTCGACCACAGAAAGCTGATTGCCTACGTTCACGGTCATAGAAATACCCGCCATCGTTCCTCCTCAATTTAAAGTAATTTCCTATAGTATACCTTAATCGTGGTGAATACCCAACAAATGCAATAGCCCATGGCAAGCCAAAAACTCCATTTCGTCGTCCAAAAGCTTGTTCCACTGCATCGCTTGGCGCATAGCTTGGGGGTAACAAATCACTACATCTCCCAAACTGTGTCCATCTTCGTCTACTGGAATCTCCAAGCCTTCGTCTTGAGGAAAGGATAAAACATCAGTAATTTCATCTCTTTGAAAGTATTTAAGCTCCAACTCTCTTATCTTTCTCTCCCCCACCACGCTCAAAAAAACATTTATTTTCCCTTCCAAATCACTTTGCTCCTGAAGCAACTTTTCCATGGCCACTTTAACCCGTTTACGGTCAAAGCTATAACGACTATCCGAATTAATGGTCAAATCCAATTTCAACATAAAATTAATTAAATTTCTCGTTTACCAGTTTTTGCACCACTCCCCCATCGACTTTTCCTCGCAATTTTCCCATTACCACTCCCATCAATTTTCCTCCAGTCAGGCCAGTCTCTTTAGCCACTTTTTCAATTTCAAGCAAAACGGCTTCCTCTGACATTTGCTCTGGTAAGTAACTTTCAATAATTTTTAGTTCCTTCTCTTCTACCTCAGCCAGTTCCAACCTGTTGGCTTTGGTATAGGCCTCGATGGAATCTTTTCTTTTCTTCGCCTCTTTGGCAAAAACTCTCAAGACTTCTGTGTCTGGTAACTCCCCACTCTTAAAATCAACTTGAGCATACAAAAGCTCAGACAAAATCATCTTCAAAACGCCAACCAAAAAGGAATTACCCGATTTTTGAGCCGTAATTAAATCTGTTTTTATCTGAGCGTATAACATTTCTTAAAATTACTTAGTAAAACCGTTATTTCGTTTATTGCGACGTCGAATACGAGCCGAAGCTTTACGAAGCTCTGTCATTTTGACGCTTTTAATTTTAGAAGGTTTTAGAAATCCAGTCATCCCCACCGTACGAACACGGTCTAAACCTGGATCTTCATAAGTTAGCTTTTTAAACTCACTTATGAGTTGTTGAGTACTTTGTCCTTGTTTTCTTTTTGCTACTAGTGCCACAAAAATGCACCTCTCTTTCTAAATTTATTTAATTTATGATTCTAATTAACAAAATCTTGAGTTTTTGAGTTCTCGAGTTTTTGAGTTTTTTTAAGTCGTTCCCCCGGGTTCCTTGGCCGATCCCCCCAAAATATGCATGTGCTCATGCTCAAAATGGTTGTATCCCGCTCCATTATTTACCAGCTTGTAACCCG
>CAZPFY010000024.1:10808-19771 GCA_964586045.1 uncultured Pseudomonadales bacterium
AGCTTACAAACCACCGTAAAAACGACTGCCATCATTTTACCCCAGAACCCGCTCAATGTCATCCCCGTCTTTTCCCCATTAATCCACGCCTTTTTAGGCTCGTGAGACTTCGGAATAACCAGCACATGGACTGGCGCTACAGGATATTTGTTCTCAATACACATAAACTCCTCATCTTCCCAAAGAATCACTGCAGGCTCTTCCCTACTAGCAATTTTGCAAAACAAACAGTTAGAGTCTTTCATATCTAAATTATACCCTCAACTCCTTAGGATAAAACTTATCAAACGACAAAATCTTCTTGCAACCAAGCTTCTTAGCCACCACCAAATTCATACTATCTATAAACGAAGACCCTTTCTTTGTTTGAGTCATAAACAAATTCCAGCCCAACTTCATCCACTCTTCATCAATAAATATCTCTTCATCCACCAGATCATCTATATAATCAGCGAGCTTTCTAGCCACTGCCATACCAACCCGATTACTTATTACTGTTACGGACTCCATTTTAACCAAGGAAGTCACTAAAATATAAGATTTGTCGAACCATTCAGAGTTGACCATTTCTTTGATTTCCTCATGCAAATCTTCATCTTCTCTTATCATTCCCACTAAAAAATCAGAGTCAATAAGAACCTTATTCATATGGTTCTGCATAAAGAATCTTATCAATGTTTTTCGACAAATTACGATTACCCTTCGATTTATCAAATCCTACAAACTTCTTCAGCAAATCAGATCTATTAACTCTTTTTCTAATCACCGCGAGTTCATTTTTAAGGCCAGACTCTATAACATCCCTCAACACCTGAGAAAACTTTTTCTTTTTCTTTGCAGCCAATACAGTTAGCTCTCTCTTGTGTTCATCAGTAAAATACACCTGTGTTCTTGTCATAAACTAATTATATGTCGTCCGACATACATCTGTCAAATCTAGCCACAAAACTAATCCTCCCAGGAAATTTTGATTAATATCTTTTGTCGCTCATTTAGGGCAGGTGTCTTGGAATCAAACCGGGTGCTGAAGTCTGATCCCATAACCGGATCATCATCTACCCACTGCCTCTCACGACGCAAGCCCTCAGCGGAAAATATAAGCAAATACGATTCAGTAGTTTTACTAGTTGGCCACCCTAATGATTGCCAAAAAAGTGGACTATCTGACGATAAATACATGGGAAATTTCTCCTTCTCTAGATTAATTTCTGTACCAAACTTATTAAGGTTCGCGATGATCTCCTCAAAACTTTTATTTGCATAATCATACGGCTCATCCCCGTCATTTCTAAACCATCGATATGAATAATCTTTTGGATTATGAAGCTGATAAATTGCAAGAAGCAATTCATCTCTTACTTTGTCTCCTGTAAATTCACCAAGCTGCTTATCCAAATTAACTTTTTTTAAGTCTTCTTCAATATTTGTATCTGGATATTTCACATAGTATTTGTTCACCAAACCAAAAGAAATCTCCAGTGCTAAATTAAAACCATCACCTTCAGACTTTTTTCTCTCCGCATATACTTGCCTAGACAACATAACATCAACGACATCTATTGGAGTTGTTTTTTTTGCTTCGGGGTTATAAATATTACTTTCTATAGCCTGCCCATCTACACCCATATATCAAAACAACTTAATAATGTCCCTTACCGTCACTACCGCCATCAGAGTTAAAAGCAAAACCATTCCTGCTGTGTGAACATATCCCTCAAAACTATTCTTTAGCTTTTTTCCTATTATCATTTCTACTAGCAAAAAGAACAATCTGCCACCGTCTAGGGCCGGAAAAGGCATAATGTTTAAAACCCCAAGGTTAATAGATAGAATAGCCATAAACTGCACCACCGCTACCCAACCAGCACTATATGCTTGCTTACTTACGTTATAAATTCCCACAGGTCCAGAAATATCCTTTGGAATTCCTTTCCCTGTAATTATTCCCCATACAAAAGTCCCCAAGCCACTGGTGATTTCCTTCCCCCATGCCCAGGCTTCACCCAACCCAACGACCATACCCCGAAAGGGTCTTTCCCAAATCGGATACATCTTCATTTCAATGCCGCTCAGAGCTACTCCCAACGCTCCCTGACCTGCAGGAGGATTTAATCTGGGAGTAACTTTCACCTCTCTTCCCTCACCCTTCTCGTTTAAAACACTCAAAACAACCTCCTTACCTTTATATGGTTCCAACTGTTTTATAAATCCTTCTACTCCTTCAAAAACAACTTTCTTTTCTGCAACATTTATAGCCAATACTTGATCCTTTAGTTTTAAGCCCGCCATCTCAGCCGGTGAACCACTGACAACATCCGCAACAAAAACCTTGTTTGTTTTTGTCGGGATACCCAAATAAGTATAAATTACCCCAAAGGCGATTATCCCCAATATAAAGTTCATAAAAACTCCAGCAAGCAAAACCAAAGCTCTTTGCCAAATCGGCTTATTAAAAAACGCTTCCGGTGAATTTGCCTGAACCGAATCGTCTGGATCCTCTCCATAAAGTTTTACAAAACCACCCAGGGGAATCCAGTTTAAACTAAACAGTGTCCCCCACTTGGTGAACAGTCCTTTGGCTCTTGGTGGCAAACCAATTCCAAATTCATCTACTCTCATCCCAAAAAACTTCGCCACCACAAAATGCCCCACCTCGTGAATCAATACTAAAAGAGAAAGAATTAAAACAAAAATAACAATTTGCATTGTTTATCTTAACAACAAATCATCGTCATTGCGAGCGTAGCGTGGCAATCCAGTTTTTATGTTTTGCTATACTAAAACCATGATAACTGACAAAGATATTACAAAGCTTAAAACAGTTTTCGCCACCAAAGATGACTTGAAGGAATTTGCAAAAAAGTCTGATCTGGACAGATTCGCGACCAAAGACGACCTCGATAAATCTGAAATCCGCACAGGCGAAGGATTCGCTGATGTTCAAAGCCAGTTTGTAGAAGTGAGAGAAGACATTTCAACTCTAAAACAAGATGTAGGTATTCTAAAACAAGATGTAGCTGTACTGAAGCAAGACGTTGGTGACCTAAAAGTTGAATTTAAAGAAATGAAAACCCAAATGACAGGTATGGAAAGAAATATTATCACTGCCATCAACGGTATCAAAGAAGAAATCATAGAAATTAAGCAAGAAAATTTAATCACCAATAAACGCCTTACTCGTCTCGAAACAAACGCCATCACAAACTAGTCCCTGTCATCCCGGACTTGATCCGGGATCCATCCCCTCCGAAATATACTAAAAATCCATTACTTCTTCTTCTTTTTTGTTTGCCATCTGCTCCACCTTAGATCCAAATTCATTGGTTATTTTATCCAGCTGTTCCAAAAGTGAAAATATCTGATCCTCGGAAACTGTTTTGGATTCTTTTAGCGCGTCAATTTTCTCTTTCACATCTTGTCTTGCTTGACGAAGGAGAACCTTTGCCGACTCGGTTTTTTGTTTCAAAAGTTTTACAAAGTCCAATCTCCTCTCTTGTGTCAAAGCTGGCAAAACAATACGAATAATATCACTACTTACCGAAGGTGAAAGCCTCATTTCACTATCGCTTATTGCTTTCTCAATTGGCCCCATTAAACTTTTGTCGTAAGGTGAAACCACAAGCAAGTTAGAGTCCGGTGCTGAAATACTGGCGAGCTCCATAAGCTTCATCCACCCACCATAAGCAGGAACCATTAAGTTTTCAATTAAGTCTGGCTTGGCTCGACCCACGCGAACCGTGGCAAAATCCTCCTCGGTATTTTCGATAACCTTATTAAATTTTTGCTTTAGCAAAACAATTAAATCTTCATTCATACCCCTATTTTATACTATCCCCTTGGAATTGGATCAAAATTTTGTCTTTTTTCGCGAGCCAATAAATCCTCTGCCGATCTGCCCAAACCACTTCCTCTTAAATCTTCCGCCGTCACCTCAGCTCTAAGTTTTTGAGAAATTCCCTCAAAATTTCTGTTCCCCGCAACAACTTCGTTTTTCCAACCCTTGCTTTTTATTGTCTTTTGCCTCTTTGCTAATATTTGCTCCTGATATGTAAGGACTGATTTCATAAAAAAACCATACCATATTTTTCCAAAACAAGCTACAAAATATGATTAAATAGATATATGCTTACCAAAACTGACCTAGCAGAAATAAAAAAGTTAATTAAAGACCTGCCTACAAAAATTGATGTTGAAAAGGCCATTCTTGAAAATAACCATCGACTGTTCAAAGTCCTAGCCACCAAGGAAGACATATCAAGGATATATGTAACCCAAGATAAACATCGCGACGATATCAATGAGCTTCAAAAAATTATGGATAAAACTTACGGTATTGCAAAACGATTTGATGACGAGAGGAATATTTTCTCCACTAAAATCAAAAACCACGAATCTCGTCTAACAAAAATCGAGTCCCATCTCTTCGCTAACTAACGTACTCGCCATCCCAACCCCAATTAAAATCAATTCACTTTGTCATTCCTGCGATCTGTCCCGACTGCAACGTCGGAAATGCAGGAATCCATCTAGCCAAACAACCTTTCAAACCACAAAAAAGACCGGTTTCCCGAGCCTCTTTAGTTACTCTCTATTTTGAGTTTTAGATTTTTTGAGTTTTTCTCACTTCTCCCCCAGTTTAAACCTGGCAAATCTTATTACTCTAATATTCTCTCCAGTTTTGCCAATTAAACCCTTAATCAGTTCTTCCATGGTTTTGCTGCTGTCGCGAATGTAAGCCATCGCCATTAGATCTTCGACTGTTTCTGGGTTCATGGAGCAAATCTGCATGGCAATTTCTTTGCAAAGCTCGCTAAACTCAGGGTTATTTGCCACAAAGTCTGTTTCACAAGCTACTTCTACCATAGCTCCAGCTACTCCACCGTTGTGGGTGTAACAATAAACTTTGCCACTATTTACTTCCCTATCCGATTTATTTGCCGCCTTGGCTAGCCCTTTGGCTTTGATTATTTCTATCGCTTTGGTAACATCGCCATTGGTCTCTTCCAAAGCCTTTTTTGCATCCATTACTCCAGCGCCAGTTAATTCCCTCAATTGTTTTATTTGTTCTAGTGTATTCATTATTTTGATTTTTTGAATTTTTGTTTTTTAGAGTTTTTTATTCGACTTTAATCCAGTTGCTAAAGCTTGGCTCAACTCCCCTATTACTATCTCTAACCCCTTAGCCGAGTCGTCATTCATAGGAATAACATAGTCAACTTTGTCTGGGTTAGCGTTGGAGTCTACCAAACCAATAACTGTTACACCTCTACTAGAAGCCTCTTTTACCACCAACTTCTCTTTGTGGGTGTCAATGACAACTACCACCTCAGGAGCTTCTTTGAGCGTCGAAATACCTCCGACTACTCTTTCCAGCTTGGAAATTTCTTTATCAAATAAAAATTGTTCTTTTTTGGTGTATTTTTTAAGATTTCCTTCTTCTCTGTCCTTTTTTAATTTATTCAATCTATCTATGGTTAGTTTTACTTGTTTCCAGTTGGTAATGAGTCCTCCCATCCAGCGTTGGGTAATGTAAGGAACACTAAGCTTTTTGGCTTCATCTTCTACCATTTGCTTAGCTTGTCTCTTGGTTCCTACCAAAACGATTCTTTTACCAGTACTGGCCAAAAGGGAAAGAGCTTTGCAGGCTTCTTCCAAACCACTAACTGTTTTTTCTAGGTCAAAAATGTGAATTCCGTTCATAGAACCCCAAAGATACTTTTTCATTTTTGGATTCCATTTTTTTACTACGTGGCCAAAGTGAGCGCCAGCTTCAAAAAGCTCTTCGGCTGTAACTTTTGCCCCAGGGATTCTAGGGGTCTTAACGACTTCCTCCGCAGCCACCTCGTCATTGCGAGTTTCAGTAACCTGAACCGAAGCAATCTCCGCGGTTTCAGCCACAACAACCTCAGGTACTATCTCCACAACAACTTCTTTCTTAACTACCATTTTTGGGGTTTTTACAGCAACCTTTTTTGCGTCATTGCGAGTTTCAATACTCTGAACCGAAGCAATCTCCGCAGTTTTCTTTACACTAGCCACCTTTTTCACAGCAGGTGCTTTTTTAACAACCTCTTTTTTAGCTGTCTTTTTAACGACTTTTTTTACTTCTTTTTCGGCAGAAGCAACCGTTGTTTTAGCTTTTGTAGCCATATTTTTTACATCTCTATTTAAATCCAGGCACCTTTCAAGAGATTTGTGCAAGGACTAATTGTTAACTAATGTGAGGCTAATTCTACCACACCTCCCCACCAAATTCAAAAGTCTTATATAATATCCTCTAGTACGCACCCTACCATGACACAAGGAGAGTTTTTATGTCCCGCCTATTTAACAGAAACAAAGCTCAATATGTTCGTAAATTAACTGACACCATTCTATCGCTAAATTCCAAATTTTGCTTCGGCGACGAACTCGGAAATACAAATATCGCCACGACAGGTATTCACGACCTTGCAGAGTTCACGGTTATCGAACCGCTGCAAAAAAGAGTTATTTTTCAGCTCGGAACCGAACGCTTTGGCATCAAGTTTACGACCAACGCTCCTCAAAGAGTCATTGCCACCATAAAACTCAGTTATCAGTACGAATCGTCTAATGTTCCTTGTTTGGCAGAAGTTACCATCCACGGTGAAGATATCGAGAAAACTGGAACCGAAATTGCAAAAGTTATCTGGCAACTAGAACTCGTTGATGAAGTGAAAGCAATCACCGTCGGCACCCATCGCTTCGCTAACCAATAGTACCCAAAATCTAAAAAGCGAGGTCAGTATGTCATTTATTACCGTTATCGATCCCTTTAAAAAAAACAAGGAAAAATTAGCTCAAGTTGATGAAATTATCACTATCTTACTTGCGCGCTTTCCCAATCACCAAATTTGTTGTCCCAGTCTGCGCGGTAGAAACACTGTCTATTACCGCGGCCAACCCAATATCCACAAAGATGGTATCAACAACATCACCAGTATTCAGTTTGGTCTCCAAACACCAGAACCAGCCGACAACAGAACCAAACTGTTCGGCATATCTTTCAAAGACAAACCGAAGCCACTAGTTATTGGTGATATTAATATTGTATTCAAAGAAGGAACCACAGAAATTCTCAAAGTTACTATTTCTGTTTATGGGAAAGGAAACAAACAAAGCTTGCTCGATTTTTTCAGAGAATTGGAAGCTGGTAAATTGAGTAACATCCCCTGCCTTGCCTATCTCCAGGTCGAGTCCGAAGAACCCAAACGTCTCCAATAATTCATCAAACCTTGCAACTAAAAATTTGCAAGGTTTTTTTACACCTCTGCCAAATTCTCAAACAAACTCACTATCGTCATCGGCCCCACACCTCCTGGCACTGGAGTTACTAATAGTGCTTTTTCTCCCGCCTCTTTACTAATATCCCCTTTTGGATATCCCAAGTCTATCCCCACAAAGCCATCCCTCACCATCTCTGGTTTTATTAAATCAGTTACCCCAGTCGAAGAAATAATTACTTCAAAGTCTTTAAGATTATTCAAATCATCTCCTTTATCAAACCCCACAAAATCAAATCCTAAAACTTTTAACCTCTCCCCCATTCGCTTCCCCACCATCCCTTTTGACCCCACAATCGCTATTTTTTGATTTTCCTCTATCTTAAAAACATCGAGAACTCTTTCTACTGCTCTAACCGCAGCTGGTACAAAATGACTCTTGGGATTCAATCCATCCACATCCTTGTTAGGCTTAATTAAATCTAAAATCTCCTCCGTGTCATTCCCGCGAAGGCGGGAATCCATCAAATCAGTTCCGCTTTTTTCTCTTAAATCAAAAATCGGTAACTGAATTAATATCCCATCAACAGTATCATCTTCATTAGTTTCGCTAAGCATTGTTTTTAAGTCATCAACATCGTGAGCAAAAACCACATGAACCATAACCCCAAGTCTTTCCCCCATCTCCCGCTTTAACCTAACATAAGTACTCTCCTCAGACCTACCATCACATTGGAATATCACCAAACTCTTTCCCAAACACCTCTCACTCTCCTCCAAAAATAAGGCCAATCTCTCCGCCTCTTTATTTCCATCAAATTTGACATTCATCATTGCGATATTTTACACAAAAAAATGCACCCCTAACTGGGATGCACCTTACTCTCGTATACTTCCACTCTTCGCGGGCAATCAAACAACACAATCACCCACTGATCAACCTTGTACAACTTTACTGTTCTTCCTGAGGTCGTAAACCAGGTCATATCAGGAGTGTGGTCATCAAGAACGATCTTAGACTCGCCACTCTGATTCTTGACGGTGACCTCAAAACTTTCGCCATATTTTCTAATAGAAATCATAGATTGTTCAACTACAACATAATCAACAATCTCTTTTCGAATTCCCTTTCTCAATTCTGTTGGTGTGATGACCTTTATATATTCTGACATTGTTTCAATACTGGACACGCCAAAGATTAACAAACCCACAGCAATGATTAAGAACACGATACCCACTAACCATTCCCGATCGGTAAAGGCAGCAGCGAAGGCAAATATAAAAAGAACGCCAAATATAAAAAGAAAATATGCATTTCTGCCATTTTCTTTCTTTATTTCTGACCACGGATCATTCTCATCGTTCTTGCGACCGTCAACAAAACAACCAACAATACCAGCAATGGTCGCAACTGACAGACCTACCCGATAGATCCAAGTCCACAGAGGCAAAGGCTCGCTAAACAAAGCATAAGCGAAACTATATGTATTCAAGAGGAAAAAAATAGTCAGTATAAAACTCGTCAGCACATCCTCGATCTTTCTCATTATGACCTCCAAAAATTTATGAATTTTATAGTGCTTTGAATCAAAACGAAACTTACCGATTCTACCATCAAAACCCCATTTTGTCAACTCCTATAGGACTATTACCTAGCCTCAATTGGCGATGTATTTTTAAACGGTTGATTTGTTGATGAAGTCTGTCCAATCCAATGTC
>CAZPFY010000025.1:0-17905 GCA_964586045.1 uncultured Pseudomonadales bacterium
TTGAGTTTTAATTCTGGTCCAACAACGATAACACTTCGACCAGAGTAGTCAACGCGTTTTCCAAGAAGATTTTGGCGGAAACGGCCCTGTTTACCCCTTAACATATCAGAGAGAGACTTGAGGGTTTTTCCAGTTCTGGATCTACGAGAAGATCTTGCTTGGGAAGAGTCGATTAAAGAATCAACTGCTTCTTGAAGCATACGTTTCTCATTGCGCAAAATAATTTCTGGAGCACCTAAATCGATAAGATGTTTAAGACGATTATTTCGATTAATGACACGGCGATAGAGATCGTTAAGATCTGAGGCAGCAAAACGGCCACCAGAAAGCTGAACCATAGGGCGAAGATCTGGAGGGATGACGGGAAGGGTTTGAATGATCATCCACTCTGGTTTGATTTTGGAGTCGAGCAGACCACGAACTACCTGCAACCTTTTAACGGCGCGAAGCCGCTTGGCTTCGGAGTTGCTGTTCATATCTTCCTTAAGCTTGACACCTAGAGCCTCGAGATCGATTCTTTTTAGAGCCTCCATAAGAGCTTCAGAGCCCATACCGGCAGTAAGCCAGTTAACCAAATCGTATTCGGCGAGTTTGGCGTATTCGGAATCAGAGATTAAGGAATTGACATCGATTCTTTCAACAAGGGTAGCAAGTTTACCGAAAATTTCTTCAGTAAAAGTAATTTCGACAACCATTTGCTCTCTAAGGTTGGCAATTTTTTGTTTGCAATCTTGTTTTAAACTTTCGGATTTTAGTTCTAGTTCATCCTTGACTTTGATTTTCTTCTTGAGGTCCTTAACTTCTTTTTCACCTTTTTCTTTGAGTTCTTCAATTTGTTTGTCGTAACTTTCTCGAACCTGAGTTAGACCAGCCTCTTTCTTTTCATCGATACTCTTAAGAGAAGTTGTTCTAGCCTCCTCATCGACGGCCATAACTAAGTATTTGGAAAAATAGATAACAGAAGTAAGAGCCTTGGGTGAGATGTCTAAAAGAAGTGATAACTTACTAGGCGCGCCTTTGAAAAACCAAACGTGGGCGACAGGGGCAGAAAGATCGATGTGGCCCATGCGCTCGCGACGAACTCGGCTAAGAGTTACCTCAACACCACATTTATCACAGACAATGCCTTTGAAGCGAACTCTCTTATATTTTCCACAGTAACATTCCCAGTCCTTAACAGGACCAAAAATTCGTTCACAAAACAAGCCATCTTTTTCTGGTTTTTGAGTACGGTAGTTAATTGTTTCAGGTTTGGTAACGAGACCATAGGACCATTTGCGGACATCCTCGGGGCTGGCGAGTCTGATTTGCAAACCTGTAAAATCGACGATATTATTCATTTTTTGCGGTTTGTTTTGTTTAATTACTGATTTTCGCTATCTGGACTAAGATCTCCGGCTTCGGCAGACTCTTCGGAGATTTCGTCCATAATTTCATCTCCGGCCTCATCTTCTTCTTCAAAAGTAGTAGCTTTGAGCTCATCGGTCATGGTTGTGGCTTCGGCTAGCTCGGCAGCAATGTCGGGCTTAACAGGAGTAAGGTCCTCTGGGGCGGTAATGATTGAGCCAGTAGGAACGATTGCTAAGCACAGAGAGTTTAATTCCTTGACCAAGACCTTGAAAGATTCAGGGATCGAGGACATAGGAATAGTTTCACCCTTAACGATAGCTTCGAAGGCTTTGGCACGCCCAACGACATCGTCAGACTTAAGAGTAAGCATTTCTTGAAGAGAGTAGGCAGCTTTGTGTGCTTCGAGAGCCCAAACTTCCATTTCTCCCAAACGCTGACCACCCATTTGAGCTTTACCACCAAGAGGTTGTTGGGTAACTAAGGAGTACGGTCCAATTGATCTGGCGTGGGTTTTGTCCTCAACCATGTGGTTAAGTTTGATGATATAGCCGACACCTACAGCACACTCTTGGGCAAAAGGTTCACCAGTGCGACCGTCGTAGAGCTGAGACTTGCCGCTTACAGGAAGGCCTGCTTCACGGAGGGCACCGGTCATTTTGTCTTCGGTGATTTTTTCAAAAACAGGAACTGAGTATTTTTTGTTTAAAGCTTCACCGGCAAAAGCGAGTTGGGCTTCCAAAAGTTGACCAAGATTCATACGAGCAAGAACCGAGAGAGGAGAAATGATGATATCAATTGGTCGACCATCTGCTAAATGTGGCATATCGGCTTCGGAAACAATTTTACTGATAACACCTTTGTTACCGTGACGCCCTGCTACTTTATCACCGACGGTAATTTTTCTGAGCTGAGCGACTTTAACTTTGATTTGTTTGATGACACCAGCGTCAAGCTCGTCTCCGTCTTCGCGACTAAGAATACGAACAGAAACAACAACACCCTGATCGCCGTGAGGAAGTCTTAGGGAAGTGTCGCGGACTTCGCGGGCTTTTTCACCAAAGATAGCTCTTAACAGACGTTCTTCGGCAGTAAGTTCCGTTTCACCTTTGGGGGCGATTTTACCAACAAGAATATCATTGGGGCCAACGACAGAACCGATAGCAATAACACCGTCGTTGCCTAGATTTCTTAAATCAATTTCGGAGACGTTTGGAATATCGCGGGTAAGTTCTTCGGCACCTAATTTGGTATCCATAACATCACAGGCATGTTCATGAATGTGGATTGAAGACAGAAGATCCTCTCTGACAGCGCGATCGGAAACAACGATGGCATCTTCGTAACCGAGACCTTCAAAGGCGGCGTAAGCGATAAGCATGTTTTGACCAAGAGCAAGTTCTCCGTTATCAGAGGCTGGTCCGTCGATAATCAAGTCCCCTTTCTTGAGTTTGTCACCAACGTTGACAACAGGGTGTTGGTTGTAACAAGTGTCTTGAGAAGAATTGTGATATTTACGAAGATTATAAGTAATTAAATCTTTGCTAACTTCGACAAAGCCATAGTCGTAAGGTGAGACGAGAATCGAAGCTTTGGCAACATCAGATTTGTCGATTTTGAGAGTAACGTGATTACCGTCGACAGAAATAACTTCGGCGTCAAAATCGGAACGAACAACCCAGCCCATGGCTTGGACAGCTGAAGCCTCCATGCCAGTACCAACGATAGGAGTGGCCGGCTTAACCAGAGGTAGAGCCTGAGTGAGATGGTGAGTACCCATGAGAGCACGAGTACCCTCGTCTTGTTGAACGAAAGGAATTAAGGCGGCGGAAGTTCCGAGAACTTGGCGAGGAGTAACGTCGATGTACTGAACTTTGTCGATATCGGCCTCAATAAACTTACCTTGGAAGCGCACTGGAACCCATTGTTGAGTAATAACATCGCCATCGCGCTCGACTTCGGCGTGGGTAATGTAGGCATTTTCTTCGTCGTCGGCGGCCAGGAAAATTACCTCTTTACCAATAACAAAGGAGTCCTTGCCATTTTTGGTAACTTTTTCGACTTTGAGGTAAGGAGACTCTAAAAAGCCATAAGCGTTGACGCGAGTATAAAGTGAAAGATAAGTAACAAGACCAATATTTGGACCTTCGGGAGAACGAACGGGACAGATACGAGAGTACTGAGAAGAGTGAATATCGCGCATGGAAAAAGAGGCTCTTTCTCTGGTGATACCACCTGGTCCCATAACGGATACGCGGCGAAGGTTATCAATTTCGGATAAAGGATTGACTTGATCCAAAATAGAACTTAAACGGTTGCGGCGGAAAAATTCGGTGACAGAGGAAATAATGGGTCTAGGATTAACAAAAGCGGCTGGAGTAGGAAGTTCGTCCGGCTTAGCAAGAGACATTTTTTCCTTGATTGAGCGCTCTAATCGGAGTAGTCCTGCTTTGAAGGAAGTCTGGTTAACTAGTTCACCAACACAGCGGAGTCTGCGGTTGGCCAAGTGATCGATATCATCAATTTTGCCATGACCGTTTTGAAGACCGATGAGGTAACGAACAACACCGATAAAATCTTCGTTACTTAAAGTGATGTGCTGCTTGTCGACGGGAGTGGTAATGCCTAACTTGCGGTTCATTTTGTAACGACCAACGGTACCTAAGTTGTAGCGGCGAGAATCGAGGAACATTTGGTGGAGAAGTGCTTTGGCGTTATCCAAAACAGCAGGTTCACCGGGGCGAACTTTTTGGTAAAACTCAAGAAGGGCTTCTTCGGTAGTGGTGGTGGAGTCTTTGAGAAGGGTGGTAGCGATGTATTTGTGGTCTTTGTCGACATCGACATCGGCAAAAAGGGCCAAAATTTCTTCGTTGGTAGAGTAACCGAGAGCGCGAATGAGGGTAGTGGCAGAAACTTTGCGGTGACGGTCGATACGGACGGAAATATGATCGTTGCGGGAAACTAAGAATTCGAGCCAGGAACCACGCATGGGTCGAACCTCGGCAGCGTGAATAATGCGACCGGAATGAGGATCGATTTCTTTGGTAAAGTAGGCACCAGGGGAACGAACTAACTGATTGACGACAACACGTTCGACACCGTTAATTATGAAAGTACCAATACTCGTCATAATTGGAATATCACCTAAGAAAATTTCTTGCTGTTGAGACTGTTTGGTTTGGAGGTTGGTGAGTTTGACGGTGGCCCAAAGAGGAGCTTCGAAAGTAACACCTTTTTCAATGGCTTGTTTGGGGGAAAATTTGGGAAGACCGATGCGATTGCTTAAAAATTCGAATTCAAAAATTTTACCGGTAAAGTCCTTGATGGGATTGAGTTCAAGGAGGGATTCGCGGATTCCGTCTTCGAGAAATTGTTTGTATGAGTCTATTTGGATTTGAGCTAGATTGGGCTCTTCTATTCTGGAAGTAATGTTACCCCAGTTTTCACGATTAGTTTTTTTTATCATCCGTTTTTTATTTTTTGGCAGGATATTTAACAATGGACAACATACAAAAACCTGACTGGCACAAGACCCAGCCAAGTTAATAGCAGTAGATGTAGTATAGCTCCCACAGGCACACAGTGTCAACAGGGAAAAATGGTACAATGTCGTATCTAAAAATTGAGGTTCTGGAGGCTACTTTGAAAAAGTATTACGTGATGCTCTTTATTAAGCTTTTGTGGTCAATAGCGCTAGTTTCTGGGCTGGGAATTTTGTACTTAATGTCGAGGGAATTGGTCAGCCTAAACGGAATTAGTCGCGGATTTCCAACCTGGTTCTGGTTAGGGATCGTGATCTTTGTAGCGATTTCGATACTTGAACTGCTAGACTTTGCGGCTGGCTCGAAACAGTGTAACGTGCCGATTTCGTGGATAATTCAGGCCGAATATGACCTGGGTTGGGATGTAATTCAAATTATATTTATCGAGAATTTTGCAGAAAGGTTTACAGCCGAAATGGACAAAAAAGGGCTGAAGTACAAAATTCAATGATCGGAGGCTAGCGTGAAAAATTACACATTTGAAGTCCTGCTTTTTGTGTTTTACCTGCTAATTCCATCTTTGGTTCTTTCGGCTCCCGCTTATTTGATTTGGAAAAATTGGAGAAAAAAAGGAAAATAGCTTCTTGCCCCGTAGTGCGGGGCTTTTTTGATGGAAATTATTTGCAGTTTTTTTTAAGATAAAGGCAAACGTTACGATTGTGTTCTTCAACAGTGTCCGCGAAGTGGATTTTGCCTTGGAGATCGTGAAGGTAGAACCAGGCAGAGGAAGCGACTGGTTTGGCGGCGGCCTCTAAGGCAGACCGGCCGGGATTGGAAATTGGTCGTGGAGGCATACCTTTGTTAGCGTAGGTGTTGTAAGGGGAAACAAGTTTGAGATCTTCTAAAGTTAAGGACTGTTTCCACCAGTTGCAGTCTAATTTTTTACAAGTTTTGGTACCCAAGGCATATTGGACAGTAGCATCGATTTGGAGAGGCCAACCTTCGGCTAATCTTTTTTCGATGACGCCAGCAATTTGAGGCATTTCCTCGCCATTAGCGGCTTCTCTTTCCAAAAGGGAAGCGAGAATGAGGATGTGCTCTTGTTTGGCAGGATCTATTTTTAGACCAGTTACAACATCGTTAAAACGAGTAGTTAAACGATTGAGAACTTTTTCGGTACTGCTATTTAACTCAAAATCGTAAGTGTCGGGGAAAAGTTTACCTTCTAAGTTTTTAGTTAATCCAGCAAAATCGGCGGAACGAAAGTTGGAGTCTGGGACACTGGCAAAAGATTTGGAAATAATATTGTTTATTTCTTCGACTCTTAGTCCTTCGGGAATGGTGACTCTTATTTGTTTGGCTGTTGCCTTGGTAAGGGCAAGGGCAATTTCTGAGGCAGACATGTTGGAATTTAGCTCAAAAAAACCGGCTTGGATTTTGTTGGCGATTCCGAGTTGGAGAACTGTAAGCTTGAAGGCGGTCCTAGAACGAATCAGTTGTTGTTTGCTCAGATTACTTATTATGGTGTTGAGGGGGGTAGCAGACTTTATTTCAAAAGAACTGTTCGGTGAAGAAATTCTAGTAACGGGCTGAATAGCAAAGAAAAACCAAGAAAAGAAAACAATCGCTAAAAAAGTTAGGGCAAAAAGTAAACGGTTGAGCATGGAAATTATACTTCGCTTAAAAGAGCTCGGCGATAACTCTTTGATTTGGTATCGTAAATAAAAATACGACCGCACTTGCAGGTAACTTGAGTTTTGCCGGAGACCTTTGGGGAATTGATTTTGGTGCCGTCGGACAAACTGGCTCCACAACCAACACAGGTTCCTCGCGATAGCAACCAAGCCTGAACGGGAGCGATTATGTTTTTGAACATATGGTTATTGTAACATCCGGTTGCTTTTTTTCTAAAACAATGTAAATTTATATGTAGACCCTTAAAGATTTAACTAGGTTGAGCGGATACGGAAGTAGTAGTCAACAGTTTTTTCTTCAGAGCGCTGGTAACAGCTATCTCCAGTGTGAGATATGCTACTAGGTGTTGCACCTGAGGGGAGATTCCTTGATTGAGGAAAAGCAACATACAATTTGAGCAATAGCCGTGACAAGCTATTTGTAGCGACAGAACTAAAGGACTGGTCCAGACCTACAATACGAATTGGCAACGCAAACAATCAATAAAACCTTTCGCCTGTCACAGTGAGGGGTTTTATTTTTTTGGAAAAATGAATTTATAATGAGATAAATATGAATAGAAATTTAGCTATTGAGCTGGAAAACATGAACTTTCTTGATCCTAATCCCAAAATTGATCTTTGGCTGGCGTACAAGGAAGTTAAGCCCGTCTCGTCCGTGTACGAAATGTCAAATTCTGAAGAATTTAAGAAGGCGTTAATTGACTGGTGCGAAGAGGCCAAAATGTATATAGAGAAACACCCCGGTTCACCTAATTTTTTAGTTGGAAAGGAAGAAAAAAACGTCAAAGAATTATCAAGTATCCTTTTTAGTGAAAAGGAAGAGGATATTATACGAAAATGCGAACTATATGGTTACCCACCCGAAACAGCGCTGGCCACTGTTCGTAACTTTCATCCGGAAAAAATAAATTATCCAGAAGGATTTTCTATAAAGAGTGATATCTTCGAAGGAAAAATGCCTTGGTGGGAGTATGTGAGATATGTAGTTAGAAAAGGACATGAGCTTGAAGACTCATTGGTGGCAAAAAAATGGTATGAAACGATTAAAACTGATCTGCCAAAAACACACCTTCAATTTGTAAAATCGATGCATGAGTTACAACAGCCAGCGTGAGCTTTTTTTGTAAAACAATTAATGATTATCCAGATTTGGCCTTGATTCTGGTATATTTCAGGTATGGGCGAGAGTGAAATGGCAATTGAATGTCAAGAAAAAAAAGAACCAACTTCTTGGATAGGGAGAATTGTGAGAGACCAACCCACAATCGTGGGAGAAATATATCAACACGCGATAACTGTTGCCATTAGCAAGTCTTATTTGCCACAAAAAGAGAAGTTGCCTCCTGGTGTATTTTTTGAAGATGTAAAATCCAAACTAATCAATGAGTTCACAGATCAAATAAAAAAACACGAGGCTCTTGGAAAAATTCCCAAAAGTTTTGATAAAAAATTTTTTGAGTTCAACTTGAAAACTTGGGTTGCTTTTGCTGACTTTAGGCAATTAGTAGATGCTAGTTTGGAGTTTACAGATTACGCAGGTGTAAAAAAGATACGAGAAATTTCTAGCTGGAAACCTAACCCGGATTTTTTGATATATCTCGCCAACTCATTGCACAAGAGCGATTCTACTACTCAAAAAGCATTTTTTTTGGGTAATGAAAAAGGAGGCTTGTTTCGACCTGGTGAGATAGAGACAATAACGAAAGAAATGGAGAAACTAGCCTCTCAAAAATCTAATTAGAGGTTATCGAGAAAATCTTGGAGGATGTGGGCGGCGGCGGTTTGATGCTCGAGTTGTTTTTTTTGATGATGGGACTTGGTAGTGTTGTCTAAGGTTTTTTGAGCTTTTTTGCTACTGAGGTCTTCGTTGTAAAAAATTATTTCACCATCATAAATACTTTTTAGTTTTTCACTTAAAAGTTTCCCGTAATCGACCAACAAGCCGTAGGCTGGAACGCCAATGACTAAAGTGTCAGGATTGGTTTGGGCTAAGTAAGGAGTAAGCTTACCGATGAGGTTGTCGAGATCTTTTTCAAAGATAGTGGCAAGAGGTGTGGCGAGGATCCCCTCTTCGGAGACGGCGAGGCCGGTATGAGCGGTGCCAAGATCGAGACAGAGATATTTCATTAGGTATATTTTACAACGCATTGTGTCATTCCTGCGTAGGCAGGAATGCATTTAACAGACAAACTGTCATTCCGGACTTGATCCGGAATCCAGAGGAATTAAAATGGTATTATGAAAAAGTATTTTGTATATATTTTGGCCAATAGAAGAAATGGAGCTATTTATGTTGGGGTAAGTGGTAACTTACAAAAAAGAGTATCGATTCATAAAGCAGATATCGCGGAAGGATTTACAAAAAGATATGAAGTGCCTATCCTCGCAGGAAACGGAAACGATAGATTATCCTCAAGGGCTGAAACAAAACTTGATTGACATTCTTCCTGGTCGTAACAATCAACTAAGGTATCTTCAATCAACTGATCAATACTTTTTTCATCCATTTCAGCGAAAATTCTCAAACCAGTACTGATAATCATCAATTAATTTCTCTGACCCACTTGAGCCTATTAAATCAATTTCAGCCAAGGGAACAGTCGCAACCTTTTTTCCAACGACGACTATTGCCAGAAGACCGTAAAAGTCATCTTCGGCGGCATCAATATCTACAATCTCTAGTAACTTTGCATTCTTTCCTTCAAATCTGATCTCTAGTGGTAGTTTCAAATTCTTAGCCAGATATTTGCAATATGTTGGGAGAGACCTGTTTGACGGGCAGGGAATATAGCTTGGGTCTGATTTGCTAAATATTTTGGCTATTCTCCTGTCTTTTGCTGAAAATGTCTTGGCCGTTTGGGAGATGTTTACTTCGTTGACATATTCTTGGATCTCGTTTTCGCTCGGTATTTCTGTGTTCGTCGTTAAATAGTGGACGAAAAGACACTTCCTCTTCGTATTTATTGTTTCGATCAGTGACATCACCACTTCTTCGACTGAGAGATCCATGCTGATTAATATCTGTAGATTAATGTGGTCACTTTTTATATCAACACTCTCTAGTTTTGCCTTCGTTTTGGAAAACAGTGACAAAAATATCTCCCTAATCATTTCAGGTGATGGTTGTTTACACTTTGGTTTTGTAGCTATCGCAACAAAATATCGAAGTAGTTAGTTTTCTCCACCCAAACCGGTGATGATCAAACCTTGGTTTTCTGTAGGCGGATTGACCGCTTGATCATGCCCAGCTATCTGCCAGTTGTCGGGTATTCCTAATGGATTTGTCATACACCAGATTATATCTCGTCCACTGGATTTGGATTGGTATAATTGGGCATGATTTCTACCGGACAAATCCAGCTTTTTATGGAAATCTTTACTGGTAGAAGAGACGTGTACGCCAGACGCTGGGAAAAGAACGACAAAAGTGGTTACTCCCCAGCCTACCAATTCTCTTGGCCAGAATTTTTGGAACACAAGAAAAACGGTGGCACAATGGCCAGTTTCACCAACAAAACGACTCTACCAATGACGATGGAGGCTATTAGGAGTCATCTCGACGGAAAAGATTCTCTTGGGGTGTACCCGCTAAAAACTGACGGAAATTGTCATTTGATTGTTGTTGATTTTGATAAATCGACTTGGAGAGTAGATGCTCCTGCTTTCTTCACAAAAACTCAAACCTATGGTCTAAGTCCTTCTCTGGAGATTTCTCGCTCTGGCAATGGTGCCCACGTTTGGATCTTTTTTACCGATTGGTATCCAGCCGTTAAAGCCAGAACAATTATAAAAACAATTCTAGATCAGACTTTTGAGTTTTCAACCCAAGAAGAAAATAGCTACGATCGTATGTTTCCCAATCAGGATTTTCTCGAGGATGGTGGCTTGGGAAATTTGGTTGCACTACCCTTTCAGGGAGTGTTAGTTCCAATGGGTAAAAGTGTTTTTGTTGATTCCGAAACTCTCGAACCACATTCAGATCAATGGAAGTACTTGGATCGTATTTCTAGGGTTACTTCCAAACAGCTCGACAGGGTGCACTCCAAGTTATTGAAAAACAAACCAAGCGCAACCAAAAAGAAGAATGGAAAACTAAACATTCATCTTGGAAAAATGATTTCCATTGCCAAGATAGACTTAACCTCAGATCTGTCCAGTTTCCTCAAAAAAGAACTCAATTTTCTCAATCCTGGTTTTGTTATCAAAGAAAGGATGGGACTGTCTACCTACAAAACCGAAAGATTCTTCAAACTCATTCAAGAATCAGCCGATCAAATATCCATCCCTCGAGGATTTTTAACACAACTGCTGGAATACTGTCACTCAAAAAGAATTGATTTTGTCCTTGAAGATGAGCGTTTGGATTTGCCCAGGGTCAAGTTCAAATCAAAAATCGAAGCTTATGACTATCAACAAGAAATTATTGACAAGTCACTGAACTGTGACAGTGGGGTGGTCGTCGCTCCACCCGGGGGAGGTAAGACTGTCATTGGTTTGTCATTAATCGACAAACAAAACCAATCAGCCTTAATTTTGGTTCATCGTGCTCAATTACTATCGCAGTGGAAAGAGCGAATTACTCAGTTTCTAGGTGTACCCAAAAAAGAGATCGGTCCCGAGTTCCGCAATTCAGTGTCCCAAAATGTGATTTAGGATTTTGTCTGTTTCGGGGGTCAAGTCTGACTCAATCGGCATGGTGATTCTTCCTAGTCTCACTTCTCCTTGTCCAATCTTTCCCAGTAGTTCAATTGACCTTGCTAGTGAAATGTTGATTTCTTTTAGAAGTCTTTCGGTTTCTTTCATGACCAGAAGACTGCTAAAACAAATTAAGAGGTGTCCAGCAATCCTCTTCTCCTTGCGGTGAAAGATCGGTCTCTCCAAAAGATCAGACTTGGACACACGAAAGGCTTTCTCGACTTTCCAGAGATTGTGATATTGATCGATGACTTCAGTAGGTTTTGTTTTTTCTTGAGGTTGGTCCAGTAGCCCTTGAGGCCATCATGTCTTTGGTCAAGGTTAATTTTGTCTTGATCGATTCCCAGGATTTGATCTGTACCTTGGACGAGCAAGTACTTGTTTCTCTTGGTGAGTAGTTTCTTGGTCTTAATTTTTGCTTCCAATACTTTTACTAGTTTCTCTCGGTTAAACTTGTCTTTTCTCGCTCGTTTGTCGGAGTAGTCGACGATTAGTCTTTTGTTGTTTTGGTTAGCGGCGTTGCCGCTAATCGATATTTCTTGAACATGATTTTTGGTAAAGTCATGGCTAAAGATTTGGGTCTTGAACTTCTCCGACATCCCTTTCAGGCGAGCACCAACAATGTAATTAAGTTTTAGTGTTTCCAGGAAACTGATGTTTCGTTCCGAGAGCATCCCAGCATCCGCCACTACCACCAGATTAGGTAGTTGATATTTCTTGACTAGATTGTCTACAGCCACGGAGAAGGTGTGTCCTTCAAAAGTTTTACCATCGTAGAAATCAAAGTCAAAGGGGTAACCGTCTTTGTCGACAAACAAGCCAATGACAATTTGAGGGAGGTCATTCTTGTGGTCTTTAGAGTAGCTTTTCTTACGGAGATTGTCTTCATCATTTGCTTCAAAGTAGAGTGTGGTGACGTCGTAGAAGACAAGAGCCATGCTATTACCGTTTTTCTTTTTGACAAAATTAAAAGCAATCTGGGTTAGCTCATCTTTGTTCAGGGTGTCAAGAAATCGGTAGATTCTGTCTTCGGACAATGAGATCCCCAGGTATTGTTCAAGATATCTAGCGGTTGCCAACTTACTTTTGGGGTAAGCAATGCGAGCAATCGCTAAATCTCGAAGGTGATTTGAAGGGAAACCAATTCTGTCGTAAACAGATCCAAACACTTGATGAAAACCAGTAATTCGCCAGTTGACCAGTTTTGCCTTTTCTTTTTCTGGTGACAGGGGAAACAGCGTCGGTTTGATCTCAAGCTTCAATCTCTCACACTCTGTTAATGCTTTTTGGTGGAGAAGTTTAATCTCGTCTGGGTCGGAGGAACCACCAACGTGTTTAACCAAAACAAATTGTCGGTTAATTCTGTTACCGATTTGAAAACAAGTAGACTTCCTGGTCTTAATTTTTCTGACAAACACAGTCAGACAATTTTACCAATTTCAGTGTCCTAAAACTCGATCTTTTTCTTAACTTTCGTGCCTAGTTTCTAAAAAAGTTACTAAAAACTCAAATTCTTGCGGAAGTCAGGAACTCTCCAGTAAGTTGTTTACTTTGCTAAAAGTAGTTCGATGCTTTTAAGATGTAAAATATTTACCATGAATAAGACTGATGTCAAATTGTTTACGACATGCGGAAACAAGAGAAGAAAAAAACAAATTATGTACTTTATTGACAAAGACCATTCTGTGATGGATAAATACTACAAAATACTAGAGACTTCAGACGGAAAAAATACGGCATTGTCGGTAATTAAAAATATGGAGAAGTTGATCGAAAAAGACTCTCGTTTTCTTGATCCATATAACGAAATTGCCAATATGGCCTACGAGAATGATGACTCCAAACTGGAAGAGGTATATAGATTTAGAGCGTATCTAATGGCTGTGACCATTGTTGCAGATAAAGACGGAAATTATCCCAAGGAAATGTACTGGGGACACATGGAAAACAGACACATAATCAGAGCTCTGTGTAATTTTGCATATTTCATGTGGGAACAAGGCCGTAACGAGCTTGCTCTTGAGATTTTTCGAAAGCTTTTACGGTCAAATTTACACGATAACATTGGGGCAAGAAATTATATCTTAGCCATTAAAATGGGGTTGTTGCCTGATTTTGAAGATAAGTTCGCGATTAAAAACTCAGGTTTTTCTGGCTTAGACGCAAGAAAGTTTGGAGAATGGTTTGATAAGAATTGTCTTAAATATCCCGAAGAGTTCTCTGATTATCTCCTTTTTTCTTCTCGAGAAGAGGCCAGTGGTTGGGATTAGCTTCTAGTCAGCTGTCTCGTTTTTGATTCCTCTCAAGAATTTTTTGTAATTAATGATGTCGTTTTTTGTGAAATCGTCAACGTTTGAACTATTAAAGTGATAGTTGAGAATATTGAACTTAGAAGATGCAACATCTAGAAATAGATCGCATACTGATTGTTCGGCGATATTATCTGGAATCAGCCAATGTATAAGAACATAGGTACCATCTCCAAATGAAACTGATTCAGATTTACTCTTATATTTTTTGTCTACTTCTTTGACTGTGTATTCAATAATTTCTTTGTCATAGTCGGTTAGTTTTTTGTCGCTGATCGTTGTAAATAGAATATAGTACCTAAAGCGATTTCCAACCTGGCCTGCTTTGGTTGTGACGGAAATAAGATCAAAGATATCATCTTCTTGTCCGTTGTTTGATTTCTTAGCCATACTTTAGTCTGATTTTATATTTTGGCTTGCTCATCGCCGATGATAACTTGACCAAGCATATTGTTGTAAAGTGCAAAGATATAATCTTTCTTATTTGGAATATTTGACAGTGTCATTTCTAAAAGCGTCTTCTTCATTCCCGCAATTGATCTATCATGTGCCTCCTTAACAGTATTTCCTTTAATCAATGTAGCCCCCACAAGATTCGATGGTTCCAAAAATAATCGAGCTAGTGGATCTTCCTTGGGTCGGAAAACAAAATTGTTATTGATACCAATTGCGAAAGATTTTGTATATCCGATAAATGCTTTTACTCCATTCGAAACTAAGATATTACCTAAACGCTCACCAGCATTACAACTTCTTGCGTAAATTATTAAGCCTTTTATCATGGAAGATTCTGTGTGTTTATCAATCAGGATTTCGTCGTTATACCCACAAACAATATTGGAAGATCCGTGACCATTTAGAAACAAAAAATTTGGTTTCTTTGAAACTAAATATTTTTCGAGAGATTCTCTATCCGCTTTTGTCCCTGGCAAGTCAAATACAGCAAACCCTTTTGTCTTAGCTAAAGAGATAATTGATTCAGACCACTGGGAAATGTAGTTGGTGATTTGATCGTGATTCGGCCGTGTAAAAAGAATTCCGGCCATTTTTACATTGATGCAATATTTTTCATGAACTCGCCACTAGCAAGATCTCGAAGATAAGTCATTTGCATATCAATAATCTTTTTACCCACCTCATCATTGTTTTTTACGCTCTCAATCATTTCAGATTTTGTAAGTTTCTTATCCCCACCTATCATTAAGCTAGATTCGTCTGAAATTGACTTAAGCCTCTCGATGACTAGATTTCTTATTTCTTGGTCAGTTATTTTTTGCGTCATTTTAGAATTAATAAGTCAAATAATTTTTGGATGATTTGAACTCCTTTGTCAGTATTATTATCTATTTCCAGCTTCGCCACATTCCAAGTAATTGGCTCATCATCAATGACTAGACAAATCTCTGATCTAAGTTCTAGGGGAAGATTGGCGTAGGACTGGTAAAATTTGGCTTTTTTCTCGTCCATATGACTATTTTATACCAAATGATTGATATTGGTTAAAAAGTAATATTTGTGCCTGCTTCGCTGTCCTTTGACCGACAGGTTAATGCTGTTCGATAGTCAAAATATCCACCGATTTGATCTTTAATTTGTGGAGTTAAAAGCACACCATGATTTTAGTACAATTGTGGCAAGATGGACGACTATAACAAATACATAACAATCATTATTGAGATGGCGAAGGAGGATCAGGAAGCCAGGAAAATATACTTGTCAGGTGCGCAAAATCCAGAAAGATATAACGAAATTGTGGCACCAGTTGATAAAAAGAATGAGAGCGTAATTGAAGAAATAATGAGTGTCGTTGGCTGGCCAACCATTAGTAAGGTGGGGGAAAAAGCTTCATATTCTTTTTGGTTGCTGGTTCAGTATGCAAGAATTGACCTGAAGAAAGAGGGGTTGGAACTAATGGAGAAATGTTTGGATGATATTGATATGAAAAACTACGCTTATCTAAAGGACAGAATACTACTGATGGACAAGAAACCACAAATTTACGGCACCCAGGTAACTATTAATCCCGAAACAAAAAAGTATGAAGCTCTACCTGTTGAAAATATGGGCAAGGTTGATGAACTTAGAAAGTCGGTAGGTCTCGGACCGCTACAAGAATATTTGGACTCGTTCGGCCAACCCTAAAGTAACAACTATCCCTATTTATACACCGCAATCATCTGTCTGATGACCATGTCTTCCCATTTCTCGATGTGATCTGAAGTGAAGTCAAACCATACTCGAATAAAGTCTTCCTTGAGAATTTTTCTCATTCTGCCGACTTCCGGATCTTGGAGATAGATATTTTCTTCGTCTAAACCGACAACAACTGAGTAATGGCCATCGACCAAATCATCTTCGTCGTAATCTGCTCTACCCCTGGTCATCCAGTTTACAATTACAGGTGCTTTTTTATCCAAAGCTACTTGGATGTCCTTAAATGATGCAAAATTCTTAATTTCGACTGTTAGGCCTTCTCCTTCTATAGTCCTTTTGATATCTTCGTCGCCAATACCCAAATCATCGTCTTTGTTGGAAAGAATAGCCACTTCAGCCTCAGATTTTTCGATGCCATAGAAATCCAAGACCATCTTGATGACGGCTGGGCCACAGAAACTACCATGTAGTGTTTCTTGAAAGGGTTTGATGGGAAGTAAGTTTGTATCCATGCCTACATTCTAATTTGATGATTTTTTAAGAGAGTATTGATTCGATATCTCTAATCTGTTGCATCAAAAATAGTTTGATACGATTTCTTGTAATCTCAACATTGTTTTCAGTGAGAAAGTTGATACTCTCATCAGATAGGATATTGTGAAGCTCGTTGTATCTCAATACTATTTCGGTGACATTGTCTGCATACTTGCCATTAAGTGTATTCCTTAGTTCTTTTTGGACATTATAGATATTTGGGATATATTTACCAAATTCGTCCATTAGCATATCTTTTGACCCATCAAGGTCACCAGACTCTTCCTTGCTTTTGACGCTTTCAAAAAGTGTTTTTAGGTCATTCAGGTACGCTACGAACTCATCGTTGCCTATGTCACAAGATAGCTTGTTGCCTTGAAAATATTTGTTTGTCATAATCGTATTATAGATCAAAAAGAGACCCTTTCGGGTCTCAGCGTTTTCTTCTCTCGTAGTCTTTTCCTGCTTCAAACTCTCTAATTCTATCTGGATGAAAGCCTCTATGAAGCCCAGCGTCAGGACCACTTTCGATTTTCTGGTTATATTGACCTTTCAAATCAGTCCATTCAATTACTTTATTGCGGGGGTCTTTCCAGGGGTCTCTACGGCTTCCACCTAGTTTCCGACAGGTGTCACAGTATTCGGGTGGGTTGCTCCATAATGGCTTGTAAGACACTTTTTCGGTACAACCACTCGTGGCGCAAGATTTTTCGTGCAAAGAATTACAGTCTTTGCAGTATTCAGGGGCGTTTGACCAAGACGAGTGAATTGAAATGGTATTACGACAATTTGAATTTCCACACCTAGCTTCGTACCAGCCTTTGCAAGTGCAGTAATCTGGTTTCTTGTCCCAGAATTCCTTGTAGCGGACTTTGCCATTGCAGTGACGATTGGCACAAGGTCTTTCCTTCCACTCCCTACAACCTGGACAGTATTCTGGCTTGTTGTCCCACTGGTCATTTATCCTAAAGTGGTGATAACAAGAGGCACACTTAATTTCGTACCAGCCACGACAGTCGCAGTAGTCGTGGATATTTGACCAGTAAACTTTATATTTTATTCTGCCCGGGCAATGAGGATTGAGACAGTCTTTCTCCAACCATTCATTACAATATTTGCAGTACTCTGGGATATGTGACCATTCTGGTAAATAAGCAATGGTGGTATGACACCAACCACAATGAGTTTCTAGCCACTGACTCATGATGACCTCCTTAAATTAGATTAAAGAACTTTTAGAGTATAACGAATATATCAAATTGTATCAATGAGCAAAAGGTACGTATCTAACCACACCGCTTTTAAACGTAACTCTGCTGATGCAATCATAGATAGAATTGCCGGAGGATTTTAGTCGGGACTAATATTTTTTAAAAAACCCTTTCACAACAGAGAACAAATCTGTCTTGAGAGGGTTTTTATATTATTCCTCCGTCCACGAAAATTATTGATCCAGTTATGTAGCTGGCGTCGTCAGACGCGAGAAACAAAATTGTTTTGGCGATCTCTTCTGGTATTGCCATTCTGCCTAATAATATCTTTCCAATTTCTTCATCTAGAACTTCTTTTGGCAATTCACTATTCATGTCAGTATCTACCCAACTAGGGGCAACGCCATTTACTCGAATCGTTGGGGTGGCAGGTACCCGATATATTGAACACATAGTGAATTACCAATTGTTTAATC
>CAZPFY010000026.1:0-17576 GCA_964586045.1 uncultured Pseudomonadales bacterium
TAGAGCACCAATTTTGTAAATTGGGGGTCCTGAGTTCGAATCTCAGAGGTGGCTCAGAATGAACTATTGCTCAAATTGCAATAAAAAACTAAGGGGATACCAGTCAAAATACTGTTCTAATTCTTGCCAGGCAAAGTATCAACAGAAAGAATATATCCAAAAATGGCATAAAGGGAACCTAAACGATGCCCGAGGCATATTAACAAAAAACATTTCTAGTTACATAAGAAAATACTTGGAAGATAAGTTTAACAACAAATGCTGCGTATGTGGCTGGAACCAAGTTAATCCGTCGACAGGTAAAGTACCTCTGGAAATAGATCATATAAATGGCAACGCGGAAGATAACGATGAGCAAAATCTTAGAATTGTTTGTCCAAATTGCCACTCTTTAAGCCCAAATTTTAGAAATCTAAACAAAGGGAGGGGAAGAGCGTGGCGAACAACCAAAACAAGAACCAAAATGGTAATTAAGCCGGATTAAGCCTACTATCCAACATTGTTTTGCATAATCAGTAGACAAATGTGCTAAAATAACCCTCGATATGGCTAAAAAAGGACCCAGACAACACTTCGGATTAAAATGCTCCAAATGCGGGCACTTTAACTACATCTCCGAACGCAACAAAACCAACACCCCCGAGAAACTAACTATTAGTAAGTACTGCCGCACCTGCCGCGAGCACACCGAACACAAAGAAGTCAGTAAACTTAAGTAAAAAAAGCCCCCTCCCGGGGCTCTTTTTTTTCCTATTTTGAATTTTTGATTTTTTGTACTTTGAGTTCTTCTTTAGTCCTCTATCTGCCTCGCGTACTTGGTTAGCATTCCCGCCAGCACTTCGTCAAAACTCACGCCATGCATAGCCAACACTTCGGTCATAGGCAAACCCATATCTGGCCCAAAAGCCGTATTGGGGTTAGAATCCGTAAAGTACGGAATATTTGTTTCCTCATCCACCCGAACATCAAACTTGGCATAATCCTTATGCTGCAGCCCCGTAAAAGCTCTGACCGCCAACTGCTCTATCTTACCCGCCAATGGCTCCTCAACGTGTTTGTAGGTATAAGCCTTGGCATCACTGTATGACTCAAAACTTGTGAAGTAATGTTTACCATCGGGCTTGGTTCGGAAAACTTTTTGACCCATGTAAACTCTTTTCTTGGTTCCATCGTCAAAAACTACGACCGTAATTTCCGGACCATCTACAAACTGCTCTACAATTACCGGAATTCTGTAAGTAGAAACCATCTCGTTTACTTTTTTCTGGGCCTCGTCTATCGTTTCCTTAACGGCCTTGTTATCAATCCCCACACTTCCACCACTTTCATTTAACTTCACAATCAAAGGTAATCCCAAATCAGGATTAACGGCCGTCCCAGCTCTGCGGATAAACTGAAAAGCAGGTGTAGGAATTCCGTAAGCCATTAAAAGTCTCTTAGTTAAATTTCTATTATTCCCAATTACCAAACCTTCCATGCCCGATCCGGTGTACAAAACATTAGATAATTCCAAAGCCGCAGGAACAGAAGTTTGCAAGCGATCTTTGCCTTTTAGAGTATCCACCAAATTCAAAACAATATCCGGCTGATCCACTAACAAATTAGTTAAAAAATACTGATCCCCAGGTAGTGATTTTACTGGTACCCCTAGTTTTTTAATTCTTTCCACCACCTCTGCTGCTCTATCTTCTACTTCCACCTCAGCTTCATATGCCTCCTCGGTAGGAAAAAAGTCGCGCTCAACGTGAGAATAGGCCACTACTACCAAACTAATTTTTTTAAGAGCCGCTTTATCTACTCTAATTCTGGTTTTTTTATGCGACTTAGGGACGACGGCTGCCTCTTTTTCCTCTGCCTCAGCTTCAGCTGTCAACTTTTCATCTTCTTCAGTAACAGTTTTCTTTTTGCCCAAACCAAATAGATCTTTTATGCTCATACTTTCAGAATAACATTAAATTGCGTTCCACATCAACCACCAAAATCACCACTTCATTTCCCAAACTCCGTTATCGTCCTCATCAAATTTTCTAATTTGCACAAAACCTGCCCGCTCCACCACCTTAATCGAAGGTACATTACTTTCCTCTATCTCCGCAATAATAATTGGCGGGTTCTTTTTCCCCGGTCTTTTATTAAACACGTGTTCAGCCACTAGCTCACACGCCAGCTTAATGCCCTTAGCGGTTAAACCAGACGGGGCATTTTCTCCCTTAGCATAACTAATTTCCAGTCGACCCCTAATAAGATCAGAGGGGTAAACATAAACAAATCCATGAACTTTTTGTTCACCCGCAATCGCAAACAAAAATTCATTTCCCTTTCCCTGCTCCTGCATCCAAAGTTTATAGTGCTTGTGCTTTACTCCATAAATATCCGTCATCCACTTTCTAACCCCTTTTGAAGTGGTAATCTCCCTCAGGTCTCGCAAATCTTCCGCACTTTCCGGGTCAAAAAAACGCACCCAGTACTTGGTGCCATCTTTTTCAAATGTCTTCTTCGTAGTTACCATGCTCAAATAATACCAGATATTAAAAGTTTTTTAACTCTTCATTTGTATAGTCTTTTCGCTTTATTTCTCTCCAAGCATCTCGCGTGTCGTTCAAGTTCCAAGGGCACACCGACCGCATCCAGTTAAACCGGCCTGCTATTTCTCCCGTTTGAGGATTCACCCTGGTGTACTGAAAAATCTGACAGTTATCTATTTCATCACGCTCGTCTTTTTTTCTTTTCAGCTCCAAATAATCTTCGGGTAAAATATTTTCCATAATTATTCGAATCGGCCACATCAAATTTCCGTGGGTTACCACAATCGCTGTTTTATTGGTATATTCCCGATAAAGTGTCGAGATAATCCCCACCCTAGCCCTTATCACCACATCAGCCAAAGACTCTCCTCCTGGGGCCGAAAAATAATATGGATTCACTTTTTGCTTTAACATTTCGTTTGGATACAGACTTTTTCTATCTTCATTTGTCATTACGTCCAAGCTACCCCAATCATGCTCTCTAATGTAATCTCTAATTTTCCATATCGCCCCAGGCAAATCGAGTAACCCTGCCGTTCGTCTCGCCCTGCGATAGGAAGACACATAATAACCCTCAAAAACGCCTCCGTTAATATTTTTCCTTAGCCACTCACCCGCTTTTTTTGCTTGCTCCTCACCTTTTGGCGTTAAATTCCAGGTTGAGCTATGTCTGCTCCTAAACTCCTCGGTAAAATAACGATGATCGCCCAATTTTGAAGCCTCATCCGCCACATTTCCCTCGGACTCACCATGGCGAACAAAAACAAGCTCCAAAGGTCTATTGTTTACTTTCGTTTCCATTCTCAAATAATATCAGAAAACCAAACCAAAAAAATTCCCCCTAATTAGGGGGAATTACAAACTCAGCGTAACAGAAATCAACTTGCGTCGAAAGGGCTTTTACTTTTCCCTCAGGCAAGGGAAGTAAGGAAACGATTCCCTGACAAAAAATATTTTGACACGCAGTATGAGCGACATGGACGTATCGCTTTTCAATTTTTCCACCCCCAGACTTAATTAGCGGAATAATAAAAATTACATCACACGAGTACACTTCTGTCTCTAACCCACAGTCGGGGCAGACAAATGAAAACTCATCACTGCTCAAGGCAAACGGCCCAACGTTTAACAAGTTAAAAGCTATTTTCGAAGTATAGCCACCAAACCAATGGCCCGCCCGCGGACGGAGCCTTTTAATCTTGCCTTCTTGCTCCATCTCGTCAATCTTTTCCAGATAAGCAGGCCAATCAACTTTATAAAAGTCCGAAAAGTCCAAGATACACCTCCGTTTAACCTAGTTTAACATAATACAACCCATATTATACACCTCCCGTCAAGCAAGAGTCATAGGTGCAGGGGTGGAGGGAATCGAACCCCCATTAAAGGTTTTGGAGACCTCCGTTCTAACCATTGAACTACACCCCTATTAAAATCTATTTTAACCCAATTTTTTCCAAAAAAAGCCCCCAACTACTGCAGTAGTCGAGGGGTATGACCAAAAACGGATCCTGTTTGAGCTGTCTTGCCCCAATCGTCCCCCTGCAAGCATCGGCTTGATCCGTATCCTAAGGCATATTATACCAAAACTCCCACAAACTTGATATAATATGGGTTAAGTTTCCTCTCACCCACCTTAACAAAGGAGTCAAAATTGACTATTTACCAATGTCTCCTCTCTCCTGGAGCCACGGCCGACCTTCACTATCCCACCCTTTCCAAGTTTTTCACCGCTACCGTTATTGGGCGAGCACCCATCGATCTCGGAGGTAATCCCGATAACTTCGACCAAGCTCAATGGATATTAGCCAAGGCAAGCCCCTATATCTCAAATAATGTCTTGGCCATCTATACCACCAAATTCGATCAAGTTTTTATTCGCCTTCTCAGTGCCAAAAACACTGTCAACATCAGCCCGGGCAAAGGCTATCCTGGTGTAAATTTGGGGTCAGGTTTAAAAGAAATTTTAATCAAACCCAAAATTTTTACCAATCTCACCATCAGTATCAGTGATCCCTCAGGGATAGAAGAACCGATCATTATCAAAACCCAATCTGTTGGTGGCCCAGGTAATGGTTTTTCACAAATTCTCTCCATGATCCGCATATCCTAATTTTTTCGGAGGTAAAAATGGTATCACCCTACAAGTACTCTCAAGAACCAATCACAATAACGTCTGCTGTCGGTCTCTTAATCAATATTCTTATGTTGGTCATAAAAACCAATGATGAAACCCACTCCATCGCTTGGGAATACCTTTTTTGGGCTATAGTCATTCAAGTAGTTACTTTTGCCATTGGCCTGGGAATTAGCACCTGGACCAAAAAGCTCCTCCACACCAAAGTCAAAAGGGGAGTTCAGCCAAAAGATCTTGTCGAATACGAGTATTACCACCTCAATGGCCGAACCATGGCGGTTTACCAAGGTCAAGATCCTGATACCGGAAAATACATTTTCCGAATGACAATTAATGGCGATTACGTCTATACCCATTTAGAACCAAAAGAAGTCCGCGAATACATTTCCAAAAACGAAGAAAAATAAGCTCAAATCCCCGACTAGTTCGGGGATTTTTTTGATGGACTCACTAACTCCAAAATCTCTCCCTTTTTCTCAGCTCCAATTCTTCTTTTTTCCAGTAATTCCTCATATTCATTTTTAAGTTTACCAACAACAGCACCCTCCCAATCTCCCGTCGATTTATTTAATATTCCCTCCCAAATTTTTACATGCTCCTCCACCAAATTTTTCATTCTAGCGCCAGCTATTTCCCGGTTACTCACTTGGTCTCTTTTTTCTTGCACAAAAAGCCTAATTCCCAAGTATTTATGACGCAGATCTACTGCCGAACTAGTTTTATTTACCTTTTGCCCACCTGGGCCAGAGGAGCGCTCAAAGTCCATTCGGCACTCCGCAAAAACATCGAAGCCATCTCGATCTCCAATTTTTTCTATTTTCCCCCCAAGCCACTTTAAATAATTTTTTAGCCTCGGATTTTCGGTATTTTTTCTATCTCTACTAATTAATCTTTGCAAAACATCACCAATTTCCACACTCTGTTGTCGATCCTTATTAGGATTTTTTTCTTTTTTGGCGACAACATTTTCCAGTCTATTTTCTACCAACTGCTTCTTAAACTGTCTCTTGGTTTCTTTTCCCTGGTGACCACCAAACTTTTGGCTTTTCCATTTTTCCAGTTTTCGTGCATCAAATCTTCCCTCCTCTTCTATTCTCATAATTTAAATATAGCAAAAAAGCCAAATTAAAAGCCCCGATCATCATGACCGGGGCTTTGCCTAACAACTTCTCGTTCTATTTATTTTTCGCGCTCTTCGCGTTTTTCGCGTTCGCGATCTGCCGCTACTTGACGTTTTTGAAAACGTTGCAAACCGATACCCGATTCCTCACCTGCAAGCTGAACAACGATTCCCTCTTTTGCAAGATCGTCCGCAGTCTCAGCCGTTACGACAGCTTCAGATTTAACTACTGTTTTCTGATCTGCTTGTTTGGGATGAATACAGGCCTCACAATCCTTCGGCGCCTTTTTGCCTTTCGGAGGAGCATAGGTCGGAGCTCCGCAACCACACCAAGTGAGGTGTTTAAAGGCTTTGATCTCTGCAATGGTTGCTTTGATCCGCTCTGTGAGGGTATCAATCTTCGCAACATCTTCTTCAGTTACCGCTCCAGCGACAATTGATAGGCGGAGTTCTTTCACAGCCTTGGCATAATAGGGCGCCCAACCGCGGAACTCATTGTCAAAAGCAATTTTGGCCTTTGAGCGACCCATTTTTACTTGATCCGCAACCCAGGTTTCCCCAGCAGAATCAAGTTCAGCAAGCAGATCTTCAAAAGGTTGAAAGAGCTTGTTTGCCTCCGCCACCCTCAAAGTGAGATCACGAAGTTCCTTCTGGGCCTTCTCAGCATCGCGGCATTCTCGGCACACTTCAAAAGGCAAGCCGTCGCTTGCAAACCCCACCCATTTACCACAACTTTCACAGGTGGCGATGTTGGCAATTTCAGTGAGGCAGCTCACCACACGGCCGAGGTTATCCCTCTGAAGGTCAGAGAGGACCTGCTCAGCAAACCCTACTTCGCCAGGAAGCGCCGAACCATATTTGCCTTCCATTCCCTTGGCAACACCCAAAACACAGGCCATCCAGTCCTTGTTCGCGTCCATGTAGCCCCGAGTGTCGATCTTGAGCAAACGATCGAAGTTTTTCTGCGCCTTATTGAGCATCTTCTTCAGCATCTTGGCCAGGAGCGCCGCCTGAGCGCTGAAAACCTCGCCATGAGTAGTCAAATCCGCGATAAGTGCATTCAACCGTTCTTTCTCTTTGAGGTCAATAGCACCCCAAGACAGAAGGTCATTGGTCGTCTTGCGATAGTATTGGGCAGCCTTTGCGGGCGTCCATTTTGAACCAAAATCAGCCTCGGCGTCCACCTTGGACATCTCAGCGTAAGCCCAATCCGCCATTACATCCACCGAGGCAGCATCAAGTATTGCATCGGCTTGTTTTTGATCAAACGGGACAGCGACTTCAGCCACAGGGGCTTCATTTACGAGCGTTTTGGTAGAAACTTTCTTAGCCATTTTCTTTCTCCTTAAATCAGGCAAGCCCAAAAAAAGGCTTACCATATAAAAATGATGGTAGCGCTAGGCTACCGACGGGGTGGATCTAAAACATTTTAAAAAAATAGAACAGAGTTTAAATGTTCTGCCAAAAAGGCAGATCATCTCTGCCTATTTAACGATAGCCTGTAATATACACCTCTCGTGCCCAAATGTCAAGTCTATAGCCTCTTCGCTGGCCTGCGAGGAGTATCCTCGCAGGCCAAAAAAATACTAAAATAAACCATGTACAACTGGTCCACCGACACCAAAGAACTCAAAAAAAATTCCACCAAACATATAATCTGGAAGCTAGAAAGTCTTATCAATTTTGGCCTCAACGGAAAAAAAATAAACCGTAAACAACTAGCTAAGCATCTCCCCAGCCTGCACATCGATCCCCAAAAGCGCAACTTTTTAAACTTTTTACTTGGCAAGTGAAACCGACCAAAATTCTTACCCAAACAACTTTTATTTTTAGATCTTTTTTCCGATTCAAATTTAACAAAAAATTTCTATCTCTCTGGTGGCACGGCTCTCACTGGTTTTTATATTCCTTATCGCTACTCCGAAGACCTAGACTTTTTCTGCGAAAACGAATTTGATATTCAAGCAGTTGTTATCTTTCTAAAAAGCATTAAAAATAAACTAAATTATTCAGAATTCGACATCAACACCAGCTTTAACCGCAATCTAATTTTTCTCAAGTTTCCCAAAGAAACACTTAAAACAGAATTTACTTATTACCCTTTTCCACAAGCAACAGAGCCACAAAAATACAAAAATATTTCCATCGATAACGTCGAAGACATAGCCACCAACAAATTATTCACCATCTACCAAAAACCGCGTAGTCGAGATTTCATAGATCTTTACATGATTTGCGAAAAAGAAAATTTTTCAATTTCTAGTCTAATTAAAAAAGCCAAAATTAAGTTTGACTGGCATATCGACCCACTCAAACTCGGATCCCAACTTCTACTTTGCAAAGAACTCAAAGACTTTCCCAAACTAATTACACCTCTCAAAGAATCAGACTGGCAAAATTACTTTTTAAACGAAGCCAATAATCTTTCCTCAGAAATTCTTGATCCAGATCTTAAAATAGCTGAAGCGATTGATCTTGAAAACCTCAAAAAAATTAGTTCAAAATTTTGAGTTTTTGACCTGCCTGCCGGCAGGCAGGGTTCCTTGAGTTTTTGAGTTTTTCAAAAAGTTATTTCATAACTTTTTGACCCTCTCCCCAAACACCAACTTGTACCTACTCCTCTGGTACACGAGCGCCACAAACTTATTCACCAAAGCCGTAATCACTACTAGTAAACCAAAGTAAATCATGCCACTTGGCGTTATTTTGGGCAGCGCGTCTCGGCTCAAGTAGCCAATTATTCCTCCCACTACCCCATAAGTCGTAATAATTTGCAAGCTTTGAATATTTTTATTCATCGCCTGGCCTTTTATTTCACTAATTACCGCAATCGCCGTATTTAAATAATTATTGGTCATCACCCAAATATCCTTTATGTAGCTATGGCTATTGCTCAGCACGTCAAACTTGTACTGAAAAATTTTATCCAGCTGCTCAGTAATCTTCATGCCCTTGGCCACATCGGCCCTAGTGTGCACATATGAGCCCATCTGGTTTATCCGGCTACTAATCAAGTTAATCGTCTTTTGATACCCATCTAATTCCAGCCTCATTTTTTCTACCTCTACCCCACGGATCTCCCTCTTTTCTTTTATCTCCGAAATTTTTTCCCACAAATGGCGGTGAATATCTAGGTACTTTTGGAGCTGATCCTTAAATTCTCGAAAGAAAATCTGCATCTCTACCAACCCTTCCATAGAATCTTTATTCCGCAGTTTTGTTATGAGAAAAATATATTCCCCAGTTTTTTTTACCACCAGCTCTGGCGAATTAACCGAGCTATAAACTCGGCCATATTTGAGCTCGTCTACTTGATATTTTTCGGGTTGTCCGTAGATAACTCCAACCGCAATAGGATGAACAGTTTTTATGTTCGCTAGCTCTTTTGGCGTTGGGGCTCCGAGGGAAAATATGTAGGCCATAGCGGGGGCAAAACAAAATTCGTAGTAGTTATTCAATATCTCTTTGGCTCTCGGTACGTTGTGGGACTCCATAGACAATATGTAAAGCCCGTCCTCGTAATACCTAATTTCCACCCCCTGTTCTGTGGTTGCCTTTACGTACTCCAAGTAACCAGCTTCTCTACTAACCCCAGTTAAGCGCATTTCAGCCCTTAAAGAGAGTAGTTTTTGCTTCGAAAGATCAAGATCGCTCTTTCCAGCCACCAAAAAGTTAAATATCTCCGTTAAATGTAGGGTCGTCCGCTGATACCAGCCTCCAAAGTAAACCTTGCTAATTTCTCCCCGTGTTTCCATATAAAAACTATACCAAAAGTATGGCGTCATTGCGAACCATCCCCAATTTTCTCCTTCTTGACTTCCCCGAGCCCAACTGTGCTAAAATACATCCCATAAGTTCTTGAATAACCAAAAAATTAGGCACAAGGAGTGAGCCATGAATCAGCCTCAGAACATTTCTTCAAAAAAAAGCAGCAAAGTCCTAGAATTTCTTAAAAGACTCGTTATTCTTATTGTCTCAATCGGCATTTTTTTCTGTTTTATGTATTACGGTGTCGGCACCTTTTTTCACCAGACCACAAACGGTGGATACAAGTGGATACCTCTTGTCGCCCTCATCTTAATTGTCGAATTTGCAAACCCAGGCTCATTATTTTCCCTACCAATCATTCTTCTAAACTATCTTGGAATTGACATACAAACAAAATTCAAAAGACTACAAAAAAGACTCAAGAAAAAGGAGAAGTGAGATGTTTTTCAAAAAAACTGATATCAAAAAACTAAGAGAGCAAGCAATTAGAGCTGCTGTCCTTGCCAAACCAATTATCACTCCCACTCTTTGGGTCTTTTCTTTTCTCTTTATCGTTGCCGCAAACATTGGTCTCTATGGCACCACACACACAACCAGTGGTTACGATTTCCAAATATTTTGGAACATTGTCTTTTTCTCAATCGTTTTCTTTACCTTTATTGGTAGCTATATCAGAGAAAGTATCGCCCGATGGCTCTTTGCCGATCTTGATCGCAAACTTGAAGGGCGCCTTGTAGGTATTTATGTAAACGGATATGGCATGGATGGTTTTGCTGCAAAAAAAACAGCCAAAAGAGACCTAACCGCTTACACTCTCGAATCGATCTTGGACTTTATTGAAAAAGAGGAAAAAAAGCTATGAAAAAGAAAAATAATTTCTTTGTTAATTTTGTCGAACTCTTCACTGGCTTACTTTGGGTATTATTGCCCAAGGTCTTTCCCCAGTTCAAGCCCAAGTAATCTCACAATATTGCCCTGCCGTAAAACGGCGGGGCAATTTACTATAACCAAGGAGAAAACGTGAATCACATCACCACTTTTCAACGCTTCATCCGCCTATTCAATTTCTAATACCAATCCAAGTTTCGCGAAGCCGTCTCCGAACTTAAACTCTATATCGCAAAAGAGAAAAATACGATGTACGTCATGGCTAACTACCAAGATGGCACCGCAGTAGCAAAAGTTCTCATCGATCTTTTATTTAACCAGTTTACTGATTGTGATCAGGTGTTTGAGCACCTTTGTTTTCAGGTTTATGAAAAACTCTCCGGCAAGCTCCAAAATTTGCCAAATATCAAGACAGAGGATCATAAAATAAATTGGCAAGGCATTTTTGAAAGCATTGGCCAGATTAAGGCAAATTACAATGAAAGAGAAAAGGTTAGAGGAGTCTTCAAACAGCTTATGACCGTCTCCGACGCCTTTGGCTTCAGTGGACCTTGGTTCATTTAACCAAATCTAAAAAATATCACCACCGTTTCTACGGTGGTTTTTTGATGTACTCATCGTCCGCCTATGGCGGATAAGCAACAAAAACACAGCCAACTTATTTTCTGTAACCAAAAATCTAGTAGCTTGCCAATGCACTTGCAAATTCCAGTAGCGTTTTTTATTCTCTCCACAAAGAACAAATTTCGCCTCCGTTTTTCTACTCAACTCTCCTGTCCACGATCCGTAAAGAATGTGGCAGAGTCGTTAGATATGTAACCTGGGTAAATTAAGTGAGTCACGAGGCCCAAGCTATAACCTTACTACCTATCTGCAGTAAGCTTTGCGAGGGTGGTAAAGGTGTAGATCTTCCCCGTTTTTTTCAAAACGTCGGATAGCTATCCCAATTCATTACTAAAGGGAACGCGCCACCCATAAAGAAAGCTTGCAGAGGAAAACCTCTACACCTCTCTTCCACTCCGCATGTTTATTTAAACACTTTTTGCCAACCAAAGTCAAATCTGCGTCATTGCGAGTTTCGTACTCGAACCGCGGCAATCCAAAAACCCGCAATTGCCCATTCTTGCTATACTAAAATCATGATAACTGACAAAGACATCACCAAACTAAAATCAGTTTTTGCTACCAAAGATGAACTCGAAAACTTGGACATTCGAGTAGCTAATAGTTTTGAGGACGTCCAAAAACAAATAAATGGTATTAAATACGATGTCTCAGGACTAAAGAAAGATGTTTCAGACATAAAACACAATATGTTGACCATGGAAGATAACATCTTAGGTGCCATCAATAAACTTCAAATAGAAAATTCCATTACGGCGAGCTACCGTCCCAAAATCGAAGAACACGAGCAAAGAATCACCAAGCTCGAAAAACTCCAGTTCGCCAACTAATTTAATCGTCATCGCGATCCCGCTACTGCGGGAGTGGCGATCCATTCCACCTCCATCTCTTGTCTCCACATCTCGAGGACATAAATCTAAAGACAAGTAGTCCAAAGTCCTATAAATACCCCATATGATAAAATATTCATAAATAGTTGAGTTTTCAAAAAGGAGATCTCAAATGCCGCAGTTTAAAAAAAGTTTACCCTTTACCGCTTTTTTTGTTTTTGGTGCCCTGCTTTATTTGGTTGGTTACCACCCAGAGTCAGAAAATTATTCAAGAATAATTTTCAGCAGCCTCCTCATGCTTTACACCATCTGGTTTATCACAGCCCTCTCTTCTTCTCGAGGCAATCACGACTGGGGGGTAGTAGTCGCCGCTGTTGCAATAACCTTCATTATTACCTACACCATCCCCAAAAGCTTAGTCATACCCGAAAACGGTTTAAGAATAATCGCCTCCATTCTCTACGGTGCCCTCACCGGTACAATTACTTACCGTCTCAGTAGATAAAACCCAAGCCTTTCGGCACTCCCGAAAGGCTTTTTTTGTACCCAATTAGCCTTGACAAAAGACCCATAATCTGCTACAATTCCCACATTCAACTGGCCTCGGCCAGATTCTTTTACAACCAAAAAGAAAACCCTCTTATGAAGAACCTCAAAAAACTTCTCGTCTTGATTTTCATCGCCTCCCTCCTCCTCTCCGCCTGCGGCGGTGCTGCCGCCCCAGAAGTACCCACCCAAACAGGACCCAGCTCTCTTCCAACCAAAATCCCAAACCTGTACTACTCGTACTTAGACCACGAGGAAGGCTGCAAAAACAGCTGGGTCAAAAAAGCTATGTCCGGTGACGCCAATTTCGCTGGGTTCGAAATCGACTCGGAAGCTATCAACACAGACACCCGAGAAGCAAAAAACGGCAATGGCAAGGACACACTAATTACTTTCCGCATCTTTCTCAAAAGTATTACCATCGAGAACTATGTTGTTGACATTCCAAATCAAATAGCAACATTCATGCCCACCAGCCCCGAGGCAGCGCCTGCTCAAGCTCTTGACCAGAATTCAGTACTCATCCGCGCCAACGAGCTCTCCAAAACAGCACCCGACCTCCGAGTCGGAATACTTTTCTCTTACTATCCTGCGAAATTCGGAAACGAAGAGTGGAACGACTTCGGGGCGGGATGTGACAGCACAAACACCCAGGTTTTCACGATTCCTTGGTAATCTCACCAATAGCCATTCCTCCCGGGATGGCTATTTTTACATCTATCCCATAATTTGGTATAATACCCACAAGTTCGCCCATTCCCAATTCATGGAGAAAAAATGATTCTCGACTACGCAAGAAAAAACAAGCTATTGCTTATCGCCATCACCCTCACCGTCATTCGCCTTACCCTCACCTATCTCCTCGGTTTTAAATCAATGGCCACCGATATCTTCGATATCGCCACAAACCTCTCCTGGGTTTTTGTCTGGGGAGAATATGTACAAAGAACAATAAAAATGCGAATTGGTAAAGGCAATCTCCTACTTTCAATATTTATGGCAATACTAATACTTGGTGGTTCAGTCGGTATCTTCATCGCCAATGCCTACACCATGCTAATCTTTTTCCAAAACTACATCCAATAAAAGAGAGACAAAATGACAAATTACAAAGCACTACACGCCTACATTATTGGCGCAGCCTGTTACATCGTTGCCTTCACCATTGCCATCGGATCACCTTGGAGTTTTATTTTATTCGCCGTTCTTGGAAACCTCTGTCACTACATAGGTACATCCCTTGATGGTTTTGACAAAACCCTAAAAATAACATTTTACTCAGTCTGCGTTATTCAGAGCATTGCAATGATCGCAGCCGCTTGGGGTTTTTACTTTGCTCCTCACCATCTTATTTTTTAAAAGGATCTTTATAGAAAAAAGTCCCGCCATTGGCGGGACTTTTTATTACAACTCTTACCAAAATCATTGACTTTCCATGTGTCTCATAATAAAATATCACTCGTTCGAAATACATTAAAAAGGAGAAACAAATTGAACAAAACCAAACTTGCTCTGTCGATTTTCGGCACCGTAGTCTTGGGCTGGTTGATGTCCTTCACCAACGCTTTCGTCTCTGTCCAGTGTACCGAGGTCAACATGATGACCGCCCGCGACCCCATGGGTCCCATTTGGTTATACAAACAAATGGCCGGCTTCTGCGATTTCGGCAACGGTATTGTCGTCCTCATCGGCCTCGTCCTGATCGGGCTGATCTGGTATCTCGGCTACAAGGAACCCATCAAGAAATTTATCAAGGAGAACTTGTAAATAAAAAAAGCCACTCGCTTCCTCTCCACTCTACTTCTGATCGTATTTGCGTTCATCGCCACTGGCTGTACTACCGACATTTACACAGTCTTCATCACCCCCCCCAACTACGGTATCGTCATCAACCTCAATGACCCCAGCTCACAGGCAACAGCCAACGATCTTGAAAACGGCACCCTTATGACCGTTGCTCAGCAAAGAGTAAATATGAAACCATGTGTCGTCTCTATGGCGAACCAAAGCAAATGCCCAGACGCCATGGTAGTCGAAGTCCCAGGTGCTTACGTCACCCGCATTTACACCGCCGATCCCAACTCTGGCACATCCGAAAGCAAACAATCACTCTGCTTTGAGTCCAGTGGCGCAAACGGTTGCGTAGACTTTACCGTTACTGCCCAGGTTCTCCGTGACAATGCCAGATGCTACGCAAACAAGGTTGGCATCCAACCAGTTGGCGAAGGTGACGAAGCTCGCTTCCACTTCCGAGCTCTCCCTCTTGATAACGAAACTAACGCACAGGGCGATCTGGTACCTGGGGCTCTCGACAATCGTGTTATTGGTATTGCTTCTGGCATCTTCTCGCAAGCCGTAGCTGAAAAAAGCCCATTAACAATGGCGTTGGACAAATACGGACTTTTTGACGGTGTTAAAGAAACAATCATCGACACCATATTTAAGCAAACCTGCATCACCATCAAGCCGGATGACATGTATATTAGCAACGGTATCGTCTGGAGCGACCAAGCCATCCAAGACCAGATTAACCAGGCTACCGTTATCGCTAACCAGCTTGAACTGCTCAAGCTAAAGAACGATCTTCAAAAACAACAAACAGAAGCTTTACTTGATCGCGCAAAAGTTGTTGAGAAAGAATATGGTCTCGAAGCCGCAATCCGTTTCCTGGAAATTCAAACCGAGCAGATGAAAATTGATAAGTGGACCGGTGATAGCTGGATACCATTCCTAAATCCATCTACTCCCGACTACGTCCCAACTCCTGAACCAGTCGCTCCTTAATTTGTAACACACACTAATGACCTCGCCAAATTGGCGAGGTCATTTTCTTTACAAAAATCGTCCCGCCATTGGCGGGACTTTTTATTTTATCTACGTATCGTACTTCAACTGCACATCGCCAGAACAATGAATAATATTGCCATCAGTTGGCAAAATCACCAAAGGGTAAATTTGTTCACCAACATAAACATATTGTTCATCAAGATTTACCCCAAAAAGCCTAAACCCATCCAAATAAACAAAGATCGTAATATTTTTAGCTCCTGACTGCAAACCATCCCGCAACAACTCCGCCACCGACTGTTCCAAATTGAAAATATTATCTTTCATTTGCCTCAATCTTGTGCTGTGAGTAAAATCCTTATTTTTCATTCTTCCTCCGCAATAAAAAGGTACAACTCTCAGTTTACCAAATTTATACCTAATACACTTGGTTATGCGAACCAATATCTACCAGTAATGCCGTGTCGCCATCTTTCATTTTGTACACAACCCTAATATCACCAGTAACCGAAAAGGCTCGGTATCCAGATTTCTTACCGACCAAAGCGTGATCTTTAAGAATCGGATCTGTTCTGTCAGACTCAAATCTCTTTACTCGCTCACGAAACTTAACACACAAAGCCTTATTTAGTAAAACTCTTTTTCGCAAAGACACCAAAAAGGTTTTGTGCGTTTCTACTCTCATTTCATTTGGTCAATATATTCCAAAAAATCATCAACAGAAGCAAAACTTGTGATGTTTTTTCCTGCTTTTGCATCATCTAAAATTTTTTGATATCTCTTCTCGTTCTTCGCTGAAAGCTTTACTGGAGCCACAAAGGCTGTTTCTATTCTTTTTTCAGCTAATTGAGTCAAAAAAATTCTTACAGTCTCCTGCAACGAAGAGTACCCTTGAGCCAAAGCAGCCAACGTCGCCTTTTCTCTTAATTCCTTGGTCATGGGAACTTGTAGTACGTCGTTCATATATTATAATTATAATGTTTTGATAATATATTGTCAACAAAAAATGCCTTGCAATTAAGCAAGGCAATTAATAAAAACTCTAACTACTGCTCAAAAAACAACTTTTCACCCAAATCTATTCCCAGAGTTTGCTGGTCGTAAGCCAACAATATCTTGCCAACAGGATTTTCCAAGGTTGACTGTTTAAAAACAATTGGGTATGAAACCTCAACCGACACGACTTCCAAACCAGGAACCCCCTGTCCATCAATGTAAATCCAAACTTCAATGTTCTCATTCTCAACATCCATCGGCACTTGGGCCAAAAGTCTGGCTACCACATGCTTCGCAGCCACTTTATCACTCAACATCATAGATTGAGTTAATCCTGCCATGTTATTCTCCTTTTTCCTTCATCCGATCCACTGCAGCACTCTCGTAAATCCCCTCACTCCAACTAAGAAAAACGTTGCCAGCAGCGTGTTCCGGTGTGGGAGCAACAAAAAACACTGGGTACCCCAAAACCTTGCCACCTTCAACCCCTCGCAGGTGATCAATCACTACGTTCACTTGAACCGTGTGCGCCTTAATTGGCATGGTCGCCAACAGCGCCGCCACCACGTTTTCCAAACTGTCAGTCATCGGCAAGTCTTGTATTGAAAAATGTGCGGTCATCTAACACTCCTTAAAAATAAAATGTACAAGCCCATATATTATATCTCAACTCAAACTTCCTAATACTGGCGTAAGCCCCAGCCTAATGCTAAAATAACTAGAATATGTCTCGCCCAATAGAGTTCATTCGCTCGGTAAAACTAGAACTAGCTCAAGTCAAATGGCCTTCCCACCAGGAAGCTCTTAAAATGACCATTCTTGTTATAGTTACAAGTGCCGCTGTAGCGCTCTACTCTGGAGGACTTGACTACATTTTTACTATAATGCTCCAATCAGCATTAAGTCGCTAAAAACAAAAAAATGAAATTAAAAGACACCAAAATCCAAGCTCAAACATCTGAAGACCTCATTGCCAAGGTTGAAGATCCTAACCACATCGTCATTACCCCCGAGATCCCCGATTCTGCCAAGTGGTACGTCGTTCACACCCAGTCTGGCCACGAAAACCGTGTCGCCATTACCCTCAAAACTCGTGTTGAGTCCATGGGCCTAGTCAACAATATCTACGAAATTCTCATCCCTACCCAAGAAAAAATCAAAATCACCAAAGGTAAAAAGCACACCATCAAAGAAAAGCTTTTCCCTGGCTACATGCTCGTCCGTATGATCGTCTCCGACGATGCTTGGCTTGCAGTTAGAACCACCCAAGGTGTTACCGGCTTTGTAGGTACCGCAGATCAGCCCACACCCCTACCCGAAAACGAAGTTAAGGCTATTACCGCTTTTGGCGAACAAGC
>CAZPFY010000027.1:0-11671 GCA_964586045.1 uncultured Pseudomonadales bacterium
AGGAATCTCTTGGCTTGTGAGTTAACTCCTTCAATGGAGTTGTTGGTACTGGGAACTAAGGGGTGATCCAAATGGACGAAAAATGGATACCAGTTGTCAGTAAGCAGTCTCCACCCCCTCTTGAGATTTTTATGAGTATGCCACCATTTTGGTCCGGTCTTGGTAACTTCTGTTTGACTGTAAGTTTTCTCTTTGAGGAGATGGCTGTAGGCCTTCTCCCATTTAATTAGTTTTGCTTTCCATTCGGTAGCTTCTTTTTGGGTTTTGACTTTAGTCAGAGACAAAGCAATGCTTCTTAATTCTTGGGTAAAAAACAAAAGGAGTTCTTTTTGGTAGCCATCTCTTGGCTTCACTTTCGACGTGCACCAAACACCTCTGGTGAGGCAGATGATCAAAGTAATTAGCCACGCCATTAACGATTGAGCCTTTCCAATCGCTCACTACTCCAGACGGTTGATGGCCACCAAGAAGCTCAACCAGCACTGTCAAATCCCGCCTTAGTGCCTCATACGATTCACTCTGGTGGTGTGTCACGTCACGGTAAATCATCACTACGCCATTACGATGTAACCAGGTACCATCGATGGCTAGTGTCCATGGATCATTACTGGCAGTTAGTGTTGGCGGCAAAAGCCGCCAAGTATCAATGGCAGAAACAGACTTGTCGAAAAATACCTTAAACTTTACTGAAAGTGTTTTTCGACAAACCTGACTAATTTCTGTGAGATATTTGCGATTTACATCACCCATGACGAGATGACGAAACTGGATCAAGCCAACTGAAGACATTAATTGTTGCTTCTTTGCAACAAAACTTTTGTTACAAACTAGACATCGAAATCTTTGAATTAATTTTCTTCCCCCATATTTTGTGGCTTTCTCACCACACAATGGACATCTTGTAGTTCTACTTCTGAGGGTGTGCTTAAGTTCATTTTAGAACCTTAACATATCATTAAACGCGATTCAACAGGCAAAAATACAACTTTTACCAACCGTTTTTTACTCTTAAACCACATCCAGTAATTACCAAATTGTCATGCCGGACTTGATCCGGCATCCAGTTACAAATTTTCCGACAAATCCTCCCAATCAGGATTCATTTTTTCAATTAACTCCAATTTCCATTTTCTTTTCCAGTTCTTCAATTGTTTTTCTCTAGCAATTGCTTCAGCTATCAGTTCATATTCTTCAAAATATACTAAGTTGGCTGAACAAATCAGTGGGCAAAAACCATCAGACATTTTACAGTTCTTAACTGATCATTGCTGGGACGAAAAAGATTCCATGGACTACAATCGGCTCATGGAAGTCGCTCACGAATGTTTGGGTCGTTAGTTTTGGTTTTTCTCTCAGGCAACCCCTGGGGATTTTTTGTGCCCTCCAATATCAAAAGTGGCAGTTCCGTCAAACTCAAAATTAAGATATTTTTTATCTTCATTGAAAATTACCGAAACGAAGCTATCAGAATCGGTAATTGTTACAATTAGCCTTTGTTCGTTGCTGAAAGTTACGGTGATGACCTTGCTATCCAAGTCAAAATCAACACTAGTTATCTTTAGACTTTCTAATTGTAAAATTTTCTTGTCTATAGCATCGTAAGGCTCCTCATCACCATCAAAGGACTCATTGTCTGTGTCTATTTTCCACAGATTGCTTGAGACCCATAAAGTATACTCACCCTTACCGTCGTTCAAGGATCCCAATTCTACAAAAATTATATTTCCATGACCACGCCACACCCTAGATACAGAGAGACTGTAAATTGGTGACAAAAAATCTGATTGCTGCTTATCCATATTATGGTAATTCTACACCTATATTCAGATTGGAGATAAACAATAAATCATTTTCTGACTTTATATTTATAATCGATATATATGAAGACAATCTTTGTCTTTCTTCAGTCCAACGTGGCTCCCTCGAACGACAACTCCGACACCCAAAACCCCACCATCATCATGCCTTCACCTTCAATAAGTAGATAAAAAAAGACGCCTCAATGGGGCGTCTACGTGCAAGCAGGCATGGAAGGACTCGAACCCTCAACCTTTCGATTTGGAGTCGACTACTCTACCAATTGAGCTACAAGCCTCTGCTTTTTAATGTTTTCCCCCTTCAGGCACCCCGACCGGGATTCGAACCCGAATCTACAGCTTTATATCGAGCGCAATAGCCAGAGCGAAGTGAAGCTATGCTCGATATTAAGAGGAAGCGGACCAGAGATATTGTAATAATTACGGAACGTAATTATCGATATCGTCGGGAGCAAGCTCTTATAAGGCCAGATATCCATTGAACTATCAGGGCAGGAAAACAGATTTCAAATTTCTAGGTATTATCCTATATATAAACAAATCTGTCAAGGTTAAGATTTGGCTTCCTTGGTTTCCCAAAAGGAATATGGTAAAGTAGATATACTTAGTTAAAATTAGTCCAAGTTAAAAAATGGATAACCCAAAAAATTCCGTTTTAGTAGCTATCATTTTGGCCATCATCGGCTTTTTTGTTTTTACCCAAAGTAAAACAAAAATGATGCCAGAAATAGCTCAGTCTCCATCACAAGTCCAAACAATCCCTCCAGTAACACCCTCGGTTGCAGAAACAAAAGAGGTTCCTTTAAGTGAAGGTATTATCAGCATCGAAGCCGGATCTTTTTATTACAAACCCAGCGTTTTAAAGCTTAAAAAGGGAGAAAAGGTAACAATAAAATTAAATTCTGTTAGTATGATGCACGACTTTAACGTCGACAAACTAGGGCTCAAAATCCCCGTTACCAAATCTGGTAACACTGCTACTATAGAGTTTACCCCAACAAAGGTTGGAGAGTTTGAATACTACTGCTCTATTGGTCAACACAGGGCCAACGGCCAAGTGGGTAAGCTTATCGTCATCGAGTAGCTCTCCGTCTTGTATATTTAAGACATGCTGCCATTTATTTATGTCATCCTCAGCCTTGTCATACTCTTTTTTACTCAAAAAAAGCTAATCTCTGTTTTTGGGCGCCTAATCCACCGCTTTGGCGGTAGTCGCAACTCTCTAATTATTTTTTGGAGCATTATTTTTTTGCCTGGCACCGTTATCCACGAACTATCTCATTTCTTTTTTGCCATACTTACTGGCGCTCGCACAGGCAAAATTGAAATTTTCCCCAGAATTTTAGAGGAAGACTTTGAAAATGAAGAGGAGGGGGGAGTGACATTAGGTTTTGTTCAAACCCAAAAGCTAAATCCGCTTCAAGGAGTCTTTGTTGGTCTTGCTCCTTTTATTGTCGGTCTTGGCTTACTAGTCTGGATCTCTACCTCTATTCAGTCAAGCTATCTAAGTTCTTCTTACTATCTCCTTTTTTTTCAGGGCTATCTCTTTTTTACTATTTCCAACTCTTTCTTTCCTAGTGGTTCGGATCTTAAGCACGTTATCCCCGTTACTGTTTTCATCACCGTTTTAGCTTTGATGCTTTGGTATCTCGGCATTCAGTTTTTAATAACGCCAAGTCCCGAATTTTTCATCAGTTTAAATACAATTAGTTTCACCCTAGCCATTAGCTTTATTCTCAATCTTTTTATTATTCTTCTTATTTCGATTCTAAATAAAACGCTGTCCAAATCCCGCTAAGATCCTATTTTTTGCTATCAAACAGGTCTTCCATGATTTCGTCCAAAGGTACGCTTCGCACATCAATGTCATCAATTTCGTACTTTTCCGATAATTCAGCCATCACTTTTCCCTGATTTTTCTTGGATATCTCCATAGTTACCGACAGCTCTTTATTGCTTACGATTTTTCCTATTTTTTTTATTTCGGAAATGGGCACGTGATTAAAGAAACTAACGGTTAAATATTTTTTATCCTGATAGTTATGCATTAGTTTTTCCAAGGAGTCATCAAAAGCCACCTCTCCGGAGTTAATTACCATTACTCTGTCCGAAACAATTTCAATATCGGCCATTTCATGGCTAGTCAAAATTATTGTTGTCTTTTCTTCTTTGTGAAGATACCTCAAAAAATTGCGTATTTTCCTTTTTGATACCACATCAAGACCAATTGTTGGTTCATCCAAAAACAGTAGTTTTGGTCTGTGGAGTATCGCTCCAATGAGCTCCATCTTCATGCGTTGACCAAGAGATAGTTTTCTAATTGGTGTCTCCAAAAATTCTTTGGCGTCCAACATTTCCAGCAATTCTTCCAATCTCTTGTCAAAATCTTTATCTGAAATTCGATAAATAGATTTAAATAGGCCGAAGCTTTGCCGAGCCGATAAATCCCAAGACATTCCACTTTTATTGCCCATTACCAAAGCGATTTGCATCAAAAACTTTCTATCTCTTTTTGTTGGTTCAAGTCCTAAAACTTGTATCTCACCATTACTAGGATGAAGTAATCCGGAAAGCATTTTTAACGTTGTTGTCTTACCTGCTCCATTTGGACCCAACAAAGCCACAGACTCGCCTTCCTCAATACTAAAATTTATTTTATCAACTGCCACCAGTGGTTTGTTTTTAGCAAAAAAAACACTCTTCCAAAAACTTTGCTTTACTGGAATTTGGTATATTTTAGTCAGATCTTTGACTTCTATTATTTTTTCCATAAGAGTTATGATGAAGCTGATGAATAGTGGCGCAAGGCCAGATTCCAGGCTTTAATTTTAATAATTAAAAATGCTACCATCACAAATATCGATAGCCAAACCCATCTTGTATCAGTAGTTTTTCCCAAAACAAAAGAAGTGGTTAAAGCAGTACTAATCAAAAATGGTAGTGCGGTTGTCGCCATGCCCTTGGCCCAATCTGGATATCCTTCAAAAGGGACAGCTTCATCAAAAAAAGCAATTTGATAAGACAAGTTGTTTAGCCCCTTAGATTCTCCCGTCCAAAATGTAAGCAGTGTGAATAAAAATTGAAAACAGTGAATCGCTATGTGACCAGAAACAAAACAAATAAGTCCATAAATAAGTCCCACTCCAGATATCTGAAAATCTGCATTTTTAATTAATAAATATATTAATGGTAAGGTGGCAGGCCACATTTCAAAAAACAGCATAAACAAATCGATACTTTGAAAGGTGACATACCACAAGGCAGGAATCGGTTTAGTCAAAATAAGGTCCAGCTTACCCGTTTTTATGTGATCTCCTAATTTTTCTATGCCTTTTATACTCCAAATCCAAGTCAGGTAAAAATTTAATTGTCCGATTAGTGTAAATAGTAAAATTTCAGAGTAATTGTAGCCGGCTAAGGTTTTTACTCTTCCAAAAATCGCTGATATCAAAACTAAATATGTCAGCATGTAGGTTACTGTTGAGAGTATTCCGCCCCAGTTATTCATGCTATACGCTAGTGATTCTTTTAAGGTAAACATCGCGTTTACTTTTATAATTTCCCAACGGATTTTTATTTCTTCAAATACCGATTGCTTCATATTGTTTTAGCCCCTTTCTCCAAAACCAAAAACTTAGAGGTAGTAATAAAAAAGACCAAAAAATTGTTGCTCCAAATACTGTCCAAATTTCTCTAGTCATTGTTGATGACTGCAAAATAATAGCTGGTAAATAAGCCATAGCAGGGAAGGGGGATAGTAGCAAAATATTTCTTATTGTTGGTGAAAAAAATGAAAGAGGAATCACCACTCCGCTAAATATGCGCACAAAATGAGAGGCTACATTTTGTAAGTTGCTGGCTTCAGAAGTCCAAAAAGAAGTACACCCTACCAATAGATTAATAATAAAACTAATAATAAAACCAAAAATCAAACTAATTCCAAACATTATTACTTGCCACCAGGCCACTTGAGGCAAATTCATCCAGCCAACAACCATTAATATAATCGTCATTAACATAATCATTCCTCTTCTCCCCATAAAAGAAAAATACATAAACAAAACAGGATTCAGGGGACGTAACAAGTGAGAGTTCAAGGCTCCAAGTTTTACTTCAGATGAAAACACTCTAGAAAAACGCAAAGACTCAGCGTCTACCAATCCTTGAACTCCATTTGCAATCAAAAAGTAAGAAAGTACAGACGATAACCCCGTAACTCCTCCTGTCGATTTTCCAATTACCGACCAAAAAAATATTATCCCAAACAGATAGATAGCCTTGTTCAAGAGTATCAGCCACACCTCACTTCGGTAATTAGATACCTGTGTAAATCCATAAATCAAACTGTCTTTATATACTCTCAAATTCACAATTAATTATAGCCGACCACTAACACAAGTCATAGCTAAGGTATTAATTCACCTCTCAAAACTTCCAGTTTTTCATTGATCAAAGAAATCAAGGTCGATGGTGGCGAGTTGCGCGGTCCTCCATCAATATAAAGATCGATTTTCTCCCCAAAATAATCATGTATATTTTCTATCGTTAGGCCAGGTTCTTGACCCTCTGGGTTAGCACTTGGCGCAATTAACGGACCTGTATTTTTTAATAGCTCTCCCAGCAATTCATCATCAGGTAGTCGAAATGCCAAAGTTTTTGTTCCTCGGTGTAGGTATTCAAACTCCTCCTTGTCGCAAGGCAGAACTATACTTACGGCTCCAGGCCAATATTTACTTACTTGTTCTCTTTGCCAAGCTGTTAGTTTTATTCCAAAATCTTCTAAGTTCTCAATTTTTCCAATCAAAATAATTACCGGTTTGGTGGGATTACGGCCTTTTATTTTATAAACCATATCGACCGCTTTTTTATCTCTAGCCAGGGCCAAAACTCCATACAGAGTATCGGTGGGTATAGCCACCATGTCTCCTTCTATGAGGTAACTAGCTATTTGACCAATATTACTTGCAACCCAGTCTAAAGTCATCATTGGGCTATTATATAATTTTCAAAATAAAACCCCCATTTTGGGGGTTTAAAACCTTGTTACTTCATCTGGGTAGCAATACACAAAATCCATCTTCAATTCTTCCATTTTGCTATCCGATTGAACAACAACTTCTTTTATCTTAGAATCGGCACCAGGAACAACTACAGTCCGGCCAATCCAGCGCGGGGTATTGGAAAGAATTTTGGTAACAACAAACAGTTTACCTTTCGAGCGAAGATCAGCAATGGCGGAGTCGACAAGTACCTGAATATCAACGCTATCCGAAAATAAAAACGACTTACGATGCAAAAGTTCTTCCAGGGTCTGAGGAATCATCAGTACCTCCTTTTTGCCATATTATACCTCTCTAACAAAAAACCCGCTTACAATTACTCGAAAGATGCCCTTCCTTAGGCTTTGTTTGATGGTTAGATTGTGGTGCTCAGCAATCTCTTTAATCAAGTAAAGTCCTATCCCGTTCCCTTTTATTTTCTTAAAAAATTCTAATCTCTCATTACGCCTCCAAATTTTTTGCAAATCAGATTTTTTCAGGTTAACAGTTTCATTTTCCACGACAATCTCCGCCTTATCACTCACCTTTAGTTCAACGTTTATTTTTCCTCCAACTCTCGTATATTTAATTGCATTTCCAATTAAGTTACTCAAAATAATTCTCAAATGGTTCTCAGGAAAGTTTATTTGAACATTTTTTGCCACAACCACCTTTATGTTCACATCTTCAGCTATAGATCTTTTATGGCTAGATACTATCTCCTCAATAATTTCGCTAATAGTTATAACTTTAACAGTATTTTCTATTTTTCCAATCCTGGCAATTTCCAATAAACTATCAATCAAACCACCAAACCTCTTTAAATCATTTTTTACTATTTCAATCGAAGTCTTTGCCTTTTTGTATTTTTTTTCGGCCAGATCCATACTGGCTAAGTCAAGAGATAATACTGAGTTTGCTAATGGCGTTTTTAATTCGTGAGACGCGTTCGCGATAAATTCTTTTTGTTTTTGATTACCTTCATGAATTCGGAAAATCAAAGCTTTAAATGCTTTTGATAACCTTACCAGTTCGTCACTTGGGTTTCCCCTAAGTTCATATTCGGTTGGTTTTTCTCCAATTTCGTAATTGTTCATCTCATCTAAAATTCTTTGAAGCGGTCGAAATTGTTTACTTACAGTTATGTAGGTAAAAACCCAGCCCATGGCAATACTAGCGACTAATATAAGCAGCAATATGCTTACCACCACCATCACCGCTTCTGGACCAAAGTTCAGGTCCGAAGCGAGGATAATAACCCCTACAACCTCCTCATCTTTAATTATTGGATAGCTCATCACTAAGTGAGACCTCTTATCTCTCAGTTGATAAAAATTAAACGGCGTTTTACCTTCCAATAGGGCCTTATCTAAATCTGATTTTTTTGCCAGTGATTCAAGGGTTTTTTCGCCGACAAGGCTCGCGTACAATCCATATGTTCCAATTACATTTCGGTTTGTATCCAATATCATTGCAGATAAACTTTCATCTCTTAGGTAAGTCGAGAGTGTTTTGTTTTGAGTGTCTCTTTTAAAGAAAATTTTCGAGTTATCGACAACTATATGTTTCTCGTAAATCTCACTAGCTTCTCGCAACATAAAGCTTTGTCTGTCTATTAGAATATAGCCAATATAAAAAACAGTAAAAACTATCGTAAGTAAGGTTAGGCTTGCTGCTAAGATAAGCGAAAACCACCACGAAAGACGAGTTTTAAAGGTTAGTTTTTGCATAATCTATATCCTGTCCCTTTAATTGTCGCAATCAAAGGCGTTTCTCCTTTTAAGTCTACTTTTTTTCTTAAAAAACTGATATAAACGTCAACTGTATTCGGCAGTACTTCAGCCGATTCGTCCCAAGCATGAGTCAGCAGTTCATCTCGACTTACAACTTTTTCCGAATTTCTGGCCAAATACTCCAAAATCAAGTTTTCTTTTGGTGAGAGAATAATGCTTTTTTTACCTCGAGTTACTATTTTTTTCAAAAAGTCTATTTTTAAATTATCTAATTCAAATGTATCTTTTACAAAACCCTCTTTTCTCCTTAGTAATGCTCTAATCCTCGCCAGTAATTCCGCAACCTCAAATGGCTTAGTGAGGTAGTCGTCCGCTCCCGAGTCTAGGCCTTCAGCAACATCCTCGGTCATCGCCCTAGCCGTCAATAATAGTATTGGCGTCGTTATCGCTTCCTCACGAATCATTTTGCAAAGATCTACTCCGGTTCCATCGGGTAGCATCCAGTCAACAATTATTAAGTCATATTCAGCCAAAAAAGCTTTTTCATTTCCCTCCTTAAAATTTTTTGCTTTGTCTACCAAATAACCATTTCTTTCCAAAATTTCCGACAAGCTCAAAAGCAATCTTGGATCATCTTCTACAAGTAAAAATCTCATCGCTATATTTTATATCTTGCCATTTTATTTAAATACGAACCTGGGTGTTGGCCCTTAAAAATATCAGTCATATCAGTTCCACACTGAAATATATCTCCTCCGCCGTGTCTGTTCCTAAAATCAGTTACATCAAGACGAACCCCACTGATATAAACTATGCATTTTCCCGCCAATGGATCAACAATATTAGTAGGAGAAACCTGTTTTATTTTTGGAGAAATGACAACCGTTGGTGCTGTCGATATTGCTGGCACAACATCCAAACTATCAATTTGTTTACTAGCTTGAGCCACGGGGAAAAAGTTCACAATTCCCACAATCACCAAAAAATTAAAAATACTAATGACAAAAATATTTTTTAGCCAGTTCATTTCAAATTAAAGTCTTCAAAAATAATATTTCTTTTCTTCACTCCCGTCTTCGAAAGTTGATCTGATAGCGATATCATCATTCCCACCGGTCCACAAAGCATAAACTTTTTATTTTCAAAACCTCCAATAACGTTAATAATCGCTTCTGCTGTAATTCTACCTTTTTCAGCAGAACAATATCTAACATATTTTAAGTTATCACCATCAATTACCTTATCAGCTATCTCCTTATCAAAAATCATTTCCGAATCCGTTTTGGCGCAATAAATAAGCTCTGCCTTTTGACTATTTAGTTTTTTTATCATGTCAATCATTCCAAAAAATGGCGTTATCCCTATCCCCCCTGCAATCAAAACCAAGTCTTTCTTACCCAGTAAACTCTCAAAAAACTTTCCGTAAGGACCATAGAGAGTCGCCACATCACCAACTTCAATTTGTTTGGCTTTAAGTGTGTAGTCCCCCAAAATTTTTATGTCCAGTCGAACTCTCTCGTCAAATCCATTGCTAGAAATCGAAAAGGGGTGAGCTTCTTCACCTAGTTTCTTAAGAACCAAAAAAACAAACTGACCGGGGTAATAATACATTCGCTTGCTCTCTGGTTTAAGCCAAATCTCAATTACATCTCCAATAATTTCTACTTTCTCCACCAAGTACTTATATTTTGGCCCCATTAATTTATACAAAAATCGCATATAAATTACAGAAATCATGGCCAAAATGAGCCAAAAAAACATCCAGTAGCGTAACGGCATATATCTACTCACATCGCTACTAATTGTAAAAATATGCAGCGAAGCAAAAATCAAAGCCACCCCCATAAATTCATGTGTTTTTACCCACAAGTTATATGGCAAGTTAATTACGAAGGTCAATATTAAAAGAATAAGTATTGTATAAAGTCCAATAATTCCAAAGTTGTAAGGCCAAAGACTAGAAAACCAAAAATATTTAATTGCCAAATCGGTTTTTGGCAAAACGTTTAAAGCCAAAAACAAAGGATGGTGTAAAAGCATCACAAAGGAAAGTCCACCACAAAGGTGGTGAACTTTATAAACCTTATCCAGCCCTCCAAACAGATCTTCCATGAATCGATTGCGCGTCGAGAGAATAAAAGACAAGCAAAGCAGCATGGTTCCCAGCAGAGAAATTATTTGGCTAATGGTCAACCAGCTCCAAGCCATTTGGTCACCGCCACCCAGCTTCGCGAATATAAAAAAATTGACAGTCATCAATATGCATAGCCAAACCAAAAAATTACCTTTATTCTTCATAATTACAGAAGTCTCCCAACAACAGGATACTTTCTTTTAATTATAGATCCTCCAATCATATTAAGCTCGTTACTAGAATCTTTTCCGGCCAAGTAGTGATATTGTCCATCAGCTTTATAGAACTCTCTCCCCAGGCTAACATCATAAACCAATCCATTCATGGCAATATAAATTGGCTTACTATCGTCAGATCCATCAAACTCTTTTATATAATCCAAACTCAGTACTTTTAAACTCTCGCTCGGATTATTATTTTGCCGATCATTACTATTTACCTTGGAATAATTCCAAAGTACAGTGGCGCCAAAAAATAGAACAAAAATCGCGGACCAGGTGATTATTCTTATTCTATTTACTTTTTTCATAATTCAAAGTGGCTCTTTTAATCGTCGTCATCTTTATTCTCGTACCTGTCCTCATTGCGCTTATCTTCTCGTTCTTCGTCTTCGTCGTCATCGATGCTGTCAGATCTGTCAGTGCTTGCAGGGGAGACTGTGGTTGGGTTGTTCGGATCGTAAGCGTAGCGAGCCATCCGAGAAACACTTGTTCCATGTTTCCCTTGGTAGGTAGCGGTCATATCAGTCCCGCACAGAAATATATCTCCACCACTATGGCTAGATTTTAGGCTAGAGACGTCATAAGTTTTACTAAACAAGGTTACAATGCAACGGTTTGTGGTGTCGACTGCAGCCGTTTTTGTGGGAGTTGCTGTAGCTTTTGGGATTGCGGTAGGAGCAATCTCAGCTACCTTTGCTTTTGCAGGTGTCGGCGTGGAAATTACTTT
>CAZPFY010000027.1:11681-16507 GCA_964586045.1 uncultured Pseudomonadales bacterium
TTTTGTTTCTAACTCTATCTTCGCCTTAGTTGTTTTTTTTGTTTCAATTTGTTGAGATTCATTCTCTTTGGGCTCAGACGATTTTATCGTCATCTTCGAGACTGCTGTCCCGGTAGTCAGAGCCGTGGTCCCCACCAAAACAAACATGGCTATTTTTTGACCCAAATTACTAAATAGTTCCGCTATTAATTCTTTCATATTGGTCATTATAAAAAAGAAACATTAAAAACAGATTAAAGTAGTCTATCTATTTCAGCCTTATTCCCCTTAAGCCCAAAATTATCAAAGTCAAGATAATTAGTTTTAGTCCGTAATTGCTCTGAAGCTGAAAAAAGTTTTTTGTCATCAAGGTATTCGTTTCCACCAGTGCGTGAATCAAAATTCCAAGGGGAAGAGTGAGAAACAGCCAGTTTTCTTTTGGAATAATAATTCCAATTTTAAAAAACAGCTTACTCAATCCCGGTGCTAATAGATATACACCCAAAAAAGAAACAACCAAATCAAAAACAGCATACCCACCCAATCGAAACGACCTCAAATATTCAATAGTCATAACTCCATAATACTCTTAAAGGCGACCTGTGGTTCATGTCAAAATATCTCCTCAAAAAACGATTTCTCCCAGTATTTCAATTTTAATTATTTTCAACAAACTTTTTGAAGTTTTCAAGTATTGCCGCCCAACCATCTCTCTGCACCTCCTCACTGTTTTCTGTTTCAGGATAAAAAGATTCTTCAATCTTTGTTGTGTTATTCCCTAATTCTGTAAATAGAATTTCACACTCTCTGTTTTGATTATCACCATCATCTTTATCCATTAAATATTTTATTTTTACAAATTCCACTACTTCAGTGTATGTACCAGTAAAATCAAAAGTACTGCTGCCGTCTTTAGCCGACATCCTAGTCAAAAATCTACCACCATCTCTCAAATCATTTTCGGCACATGGACACTCCCACGTATCACTAGCAAATGCCCAACCCCTGATACTATTTATATCATTCCAATGTATCCAAACCTTCTCAATATTTGCGTCAATAGCCGCTTCTACCTTTATTGTATTCATTAGTTATTGTATAGGAATGTTGGTTACACGTAAAATAAGGAATGACGATCGCAGAGAAAAGAATGGAATTTATGAAGTATGTGAAGGATAAATATCACCCACTAATTACCTCTTACCCAGCTTGTGGAGCCGACTATAGTCCAATAATAGTGTTTGGAAGTACTAGGGTGATACACCTTTCCCATCCTGACAACGAGCCGGACACTCGCTATCTCGAAAGGCTGGGTGATGGTATTAAGTTGCTTGGTGACATGAACAATTCACCTTTAGCTGATAAGAGCGTTGATCTTATTTGGTTGAATATGAGAGGTCTTCCTCTAAACAAAAAGATTCTTTCCGACTTTAAGAGGGTTCTGAAGAATGGTGGACTAATTGCCGTTGAAGAAGATCAGTTTGTGGATATTTGGCGAAATAAGTGGCAAAAAAGACTGGATGAATTTAGAGACTTAAAAGAAATTAAACTCCCCAAAGATATTAGAGAGTCTGAAACTGTTTATGTATTTGTCGAAGCCGATGATCCAGATGGTGCGTATAAGGCCACGGTGGTAAAGAACGAAGAGGAAATGATTCAAAACGTTGTCGGTAAGGGTGGTAAATATGTAGGTCGGCAACATGTCATGGACAGAGCACTTTTTCAGATATAACATGCTCGCCATAAGGCCTCAAAAGCCTGCAAGGTCAGACACCGCAGAGCAACCGAGGTGTAAAATTAAGCTATGAAAAAAGAAAGCGAATGTTGCGGCGATTGCAAAAACGTCGTTATCAAAAATAAGTGCCACCACCAAGGTTCACCAGACTCAATCTATGGTCTTGGTGTTGTTGGAGCTCTCTTCTATTTCCTAGAAGGAGTCTCTGGTTTTACCGCCGTCATGTGGGCAATAGGCAAGGCCATCTTCTGGCCAGCCATCATCCTCTACAAAGTCCTCGGCTTTCTAAACATTTAGACCACATGATCAAAGCTGTAATTTTCGACATGAATGGAGTTTTTATCAAAGACTCCGGACCGCTTAGTAAAAGGATTGAAAAAGATTTCAAAATTGAAGCGGACGAAATTTATCCGTTAATCAAAGCTGCTCTCAAACAAGTTCGTGTACCAGGCGCAAATTCCCGACCAGTTTGGCAGCCAGTTCTCGAAAAATTAAACATCTCCTACGAAGATTTTTTCAAATACTGGTTCAAAGACGAAAGCTTAAATCAGGAGCTGCTTCAATACACCAAAGGGCTGAGACAGCAAGGTATCAAAATTATTATTCTTAGCAACAACTTCCCAGAAAGAACCAATCTCTACCGCCAGCTCTACCCAGAATTATTTAGCGAAGTCGACGAGCAATATTTTTCCTGGGAAACAGGTAACGTCAAACCAAGCCCAGAGGCTTTCACCCAAATCCTCGAAAGACACAACTTTCTCCCCGGCGATTACGTCTACTTCGACGATAACGATGAAAATTTGTCTGCAGCAAAAGAATTAGGTATCAATTCTCACAAATATCAAAACGTTGACGATGTCAAAAACTATTTAAAAAATAACTAAATCACAATATGAAATACCTAATAATGCATGGCTCGTATGGATCACCTGATGAAAACTGGCTTCCTTGGTTAGAGAAAGAACTAAAGTCTACAGGAGGAGATGTTGTACTCAAACAGTTTCCAGTAGACGACTGGAATGAAATAGAGAGAATAGGGCGAGAAAATATTGATACTTATATCGCCGTAGAATGCCTTAACTCATGGGAGAAATATTTCACTGAGAATATCTATCCACAGATTAAAGATCAAGATGTTGTTTTCATTGGACACTCAATTGCTCCAATTTTTATGCTTCACATGCTCGCCAAATATGACATAAAAATAAAAACCGCTATATTCGTTGCTCCCTTCTTTAATATCCCCGACGCCCCAAATGTCTGGCAATTTTATCCCGTCAACAAAAGCTTCTATACCTATGATTTTGACTTTGAGAAGATAAAAGCAAAAATTGATAAGTCGTTCGTGGTTTATGGCGATAACGATCCGTACGTTCCTGCCACAGAACCACCTTTATTTGCCGAAAAAATAGGAAGCGAAATCTATGTGATCCCTGGCGGTCGCCATTGTGGAAGCAACTTTAAAGAATTTCCTCTAGTTTTTGACTTGGCCACGCGGAATTAGTAGCATAGAATATATAAAAAGGTTAATAAAATTTTTAAAAACAAATGAGATTCAAAGACAAAGTCGTTTTAATAACCGGATCAAGCAGGGGAGTTGGTCGGGCCACAGCACTAGAATTTGCCAAAGAGGGAGCAACTATTGTTGTAAATTACTCAAGTAGTGAAGACAAAGCCAATTCTTTAGTCAATGAAATTGTTAATCTCGGCTCAAAAGCTGTCGCTATCAGGTGTGATGTCTCGCAAGAGGATCAAGTCAAAAGTATGATTGAGGAAATCATCACCAAATTTGGAAAACTAGATATTTTGGTAAACAACGCCGCCATTGTTTTTGATGTTCCAATGTTTGAAAAGACTGTCGATGAATGGCAGAAAACTATGGCCGTGAATTTGATTGGCTCGTTTCTATGTGCCAAGTACAGTTCTAAATATCTCTTAGAATCCAAAGGTAACATTGTCAATGTCTGTTCCAATAGCGGATTTAACAGTTTCGCCCCTACTTCAGCCGATTATGATTCCTCAAAAGTTGGTCTTATCTCCCTAACAAAAAATCTCGCCAAAGAACTCGCCCCAACGATTCGAGTAAATGGCGTTGCCCCTAGTTGGGTAGATACTGATATGAATAGAGAGTTACCAAAAGAAGTATTGGATGAGGAAATTGGAAAGATATTATTAGGCAGAATGGCACAACCGGAAGAAATTGCTAAAACAATTTTATTCCTTGCTTCTGATGACGCCAGCTACATAACTGGATCAATCATTTTCGTGGACGGAGGAATAATATAAAAACCCTCTCAGGGCAGAATTTTTTCTGTCATGAAAGGGTTTAAAAAAATATTAGTCCCGACTAAAATCCTCCGGCCATTCTATCTATGATTGCGTCAGCCGAGTTACGTTTAAGAGCGGGTGGGTTTTCTCGATACCTCCCATAGTCACCTATCGACAAATCACCCCAAATCAATGTGCCAGTTTGAATCATGTGGCGAACATATTTTTTAAGAGCGAACTTTCCCAGTGTTGACGTGAGCACAGCGACATGAACTTCTACTCTATTTACCAATTCTTGGCTGCAATCTCTACGCAGCTGGTCATTCAAATAACGAATCGTATTTACTACAAAATCGTCCGGGTGTACCAACTCTCGTTCTGGTACATTGAAATCTAACCACCTCAGTTTCAATAGTCCAGCGATGTTTGAGGAATACAAAAAGAGCACATCCATATCCGACCCTCCCTCACGCATGCCGCGAAACCACGGTCCATGAATAACTGGCTCAAGGTCGGGAGTTTCCTTCTTCAAACTAGAAAATGAACCAGCCAACAAAACTGCCTGAATTTCTGGTGGTTTTTTGACTCTTTGCACCCAGTTGCCGAGACCAATTAAGTAATCAATACACTTCTGACGTTCTTGTTCCCGAGTTGCAAAGCGATAGTCGTTCTCATATCGGCTCAGTAATTTATGATAATCTGAGTGAAAATAACAACAATTATTCATATTGCCTCCAAGTAATTTTAAGATGCTTCTTCTCAGTCTATTGTTCAGGATTATAGCAATAAAGGTAATGTTCTTTTAAGCGGTTGATTTAATCGGCGCTTTTTCCCCTTGTATTGA
>CAZPFY010000028.1:0-15612 GCA_964586045.1 uncultured Pseudomonadales bacterium
TTGATAACTCGGGATAATACCACTCTTTCGAAAAACGATTCCGATATGGAGCGGGATACCGGAGTCGGACCGGCCTCTCGTCCTTGGGAAGGACATGTATTACCGATATACTAATCCCGCTAACAGGTATGATTTTATAACACTTGAGGAATTTATGCCTTATACTAGAGGCATGATGGGCAGGTACAGAAAATCTCAAGAGGGCAACAGATCTCGTTTTTATATACTTCTTTCTGTGGTTTTTATTTTTGTAATGATAAAGTGGGGATTTCCACTCTTTATTAAGGTAATTGCTGGTAAAGGTGTAGAGATATCTCAAAAAACTGATGATATTATCCCGCCCCAGATGCCAATTTTGTCGGCAGTCCCCGAAGCCACCAACAGCTCTTCGATTGCCATTGAAGGTTATACCGAACAAGGTGCTCAAGTTGAGCTTATGGTAAATGACACTTTAAACAAAACGGATAAAGCAAAGGATGACGGATCTTTTTCTTTTTTAGCTGATCTTGGACCAAGCTCAAATAGAGTACAGGTAAGGGCCGTGGATAGTGCCGGCAACGCCAGCCTTTCCGAGGTCAAACTTGTAGTTGTGGACAAAGAGCAAGTTGTTTTGAGTATTACTTCCCCAAAAGATGGAACGGAATATATTGGCAAAACTAGCCAATCTGTAGAAATAACAGGGAAAACAAATAAAACAAACACCCAAGTTATTGCCAATAACTCGTTTGTAGACGTAAATAGAGACGGGACGTTTGTACACCGACTACTTTTGAATCCAGGTGAAAATACTATTAAATTGGTAGCATCAGATAAAGCAGGAAATACTGACGAAAAATCCATTAAGGTGATTTATACTCCTTAAATTCTAAGGCCAAGATAAGCCAAAAGAAGAAATATATCCAAATGAAATAGAGGGAATTGTTAAACAGAGAATGAACAAGAATTACAAAAAGCAAGAGTCTGTTTAAAGGTTTGATATTAACATATATTGTTTTTAGTAAGCAGATAAAAGCAGTAAATCCAACCAAACCAGTGGTTGCCAGTAGGTAGATAAAGCTATTATCAATGGCTATTTTTTGCAGTCCCCAACCAAAAATGGGTTTAGCTAAAAATAATTGAAGGCCGGTCTGCCAGCTACTTAAACGAGAAAAAATAGAAAAGGTTCTAAGAAGGTTTACTCCTTCCCCAAATGGCTTTGGGGAAAGATAAATGATTATGCCCAGAAGTCCAATTAAAAGTAATGTTTTTGTTTTTTTGGTATATACACCTAACGCCACTGCGGTTGAAATAAAAGATACGTACGAAGCCCGAGAAAAAGTAAGACCTAAGGCAATTAAGGTAATCAATAATAGGGAAAAGTTGCTGTAATAGAGAGTTGCGATGGCGACCACCGAAATTATGGCACCGGCAAAGTTTGGATCGAGTAAGGTTCCAGCCAGACGATAATAGTGATCGTCAAAACCAAGAAGCTTAAAAAACCGAAGATCGGGTAAAAAGAGATACTGGAGAATGGCAAAAAGAAAAAAAAGACAGACAGCAAAGATTGAAACACTTAAAAGATCCTTTTGGTCTTGCTTTTTGGCGATAAAAAACAAAAAGGGATAACACACAAATCTTGCTGAGTAAAACAATGTGCTTAGTAACTCTTGGTGTGTTTTTCCATTTAGGTTTAACAAAAATGAGGCGACCAGACTAAAAGATAAAAGAGCCAAGGGTTTGAAAAGATCACTTTTTATCAATTCTTGACGGTTTTTTTTCGAAAGTAAAAATAGAACAGCCAAGGATCCAACAACAAGATCTAATAAATAAATATTTTGATTTAACTGGGGAATTTTGAAAAATAAAAATAAACCAAAAGGCCAAATGAGAATTGATAGATAAAGAAGATATTTGATCACTTGAGTTTAAATATTTGAATACCAACTTGATTAGTATTAATTAAATCACCAGAGACAGAATCTGGGTCCTCCCCCGTCGTAACCAGATAATCATATTTTAAGCCTTCTTTGGACCAGGAAGTATGGTCAAATGCATACGGAAAGTAATACAAGTTGTGAAGTTTATCGATAAGATAATTTGCGCTAGCTGGTAAATTGTTTTTTACGTAGTTGTCGGAGTCGATAAATGTATCAGGCAAGCGTTTTGCCTGTTTATAGAGAAAATCGTTTTTTGACTGCTGGCCTGTTAAGTAAGGGAGGTGTTTTTGAAAAGCGTAAACCCGTGTTAAAAGAATAAAAACTGAAGAAAAAATAGTCAGAGTAATAAATATTTCTTTTACGGTTGTTGGAATCTTATCTATTATTAATAGCGAGGAGATGATAAGAGCGGGGAAAAAGGGTAAAAGAAATCTCGCTGATGGCGGATTAAGAATCAGGGTTGTAAGAGCTCCCAGAACGCCGACCAAGGCCACTTTTTTTTGATCATCTTTTAAAGCAAACAAACCCAAAAAGGCAAAGGAGAAAATTAACCCTGCTAAGGGAGAAATAAAATCATCAAAAGGGAAAGTAAAAAGAAAAGGAGCAAGGGAAAGGTTTTTTAAAGCACCCAAAAAACCTTGAAAACCATTTTGTAAAATAGGGCTAAATAGTGGATATATTGGATTTTTGGTGTAATAAAAAGAAATTAAAAACCAAGGAAAGGAAGTAAGGGCAATAGGAACAATTAATCGCCAGCCAAAAACGAGAACGTAAATTAGGCAACTAAAGAGGACAAGCCACTTTGTACCCAAAGCTAAGCCAAGAAACATTCCGCCCAGAAATATTTTCTTCTTCAAAATAAGAAACAAGGCGATAATTTCCAAGAAGGTTCTAAAAAGATCAATATAGGCACTAGAAGACTGCCAACTTATTAGCCAGGTGCAGTAGAACAAAGACAAAGCAACAATTCTAAAGGTCCGACTAAATTTAAAGTGTTTACCAATTTGCCAAAGATAGTAACTAGCTCCCAAACCAGATAAATACTGAAGCATTTTTGGCCCTATTTCGCCGGTGTACCTTATAAGAGGAATAAATAAGAGTTCGGTTAGCCTCGGCATGGTGGAGTAATAGAGTAGCCCGCCTGGAAAATAATACTGCTTTTTAAGAAGCCATAGTTTAGGTAGTGTCAGGTGATACCACAAAGCATCAAAACCAATTTCAGGAGTAAATACCGATATAAAATTTAAAGCAACGAGCATAACCAACGGCAACAACAAAAAAATGGTTAAGATCTTTGTTTTTCCCACTGAAAAATCCTAACTGATAAAGACTGGACACTCATAAGGTAAGCCAAAAACAACCCCACAAAACCATCCAAATGACCTCTTCGAAAAATATAGTTTTGAATAAATTTGGCTTTTGGGTAAAAAAGTAGTTTAAAAAAAGTGAACGACTTACCTTCTTTGTTTAAACTGTCGGCATCAAGTGGCCCGTAGAGACTAATTCTAGCCACAAATTCGCTAATAAAATTATCTTTAATATGGTAAAGTTCATTGGTTAATTTTGCGGTTTTACCTTTGATGTTCCAAACCTCATGAACGTCTCTTGCAAAGAGACCAGATCCTTTTTGGGCTAATCTAAGAATGGAAATATTAGAAACTTCGCCAAAGCGAATTACTTGATTATAGAAAAGATCTTTTCGATTCAAATAGTATCCCTGATTTTTTGATGTCTTAATGACCTCAGTTATTTCTCTGGCCAGTTCTCGACTAACAACCTCATCATCGTCAATAAACAAGACCCACTCCCCCTTAGCCTTTTTTAGAGCCGAGTTTCGTCTTTCGGCAAAACTTTCTGTTTGCAGTTGTTCTTTTTTATCTACTATTAACTCGTCGCCAAAGTGTAAACTGGTGAGAAAAAGACCGTTAAGCTTTGGCTTATTGGTAATAACAACAATGCTGAGTTTCATAATAGCTTTTTTCTTTTGAAGAAAGAGGTAATATAATTACCCGGTGGAGTTTCCACATATTGGTGGACAAAAATGGATATAGGAATGGTAATAAGCAAGGAAATGATTAGAAGAACAAGGTGAGTCGCCAGATAGTGCTGAGAATAATTAATTTGCGGGAAGTACTGGAACATTATTCTCGCCAAACAGTATAAAACAGAAAAGTGAACTAAATAGAGACCATAGGAAATGCGCCCCAGAAAAAGAAAAAATTTGTTTTCCAAAAAGCGAAATACTTTAATGGTAGGCTGGTAAACCACAAATCCAAAAATTATCCAGGAAGCTACGGTTTCAAAAACACCACCTATATATTCATCGGTCTGGTAACGAACAACTAGCAAACAGATTAACAAAAAAGGGAGCAGGGAATAAAAAATATAAAAAGGAATTTTTTTGAAATATTCCTCATACATTGGCAGAATTAGCCCAAAATAAAACATGTAGAGGTACCTTAGATCTCTAAATCCAGGAATGTTTAGCTGGTGAAAGCTTAAATATATAAGGGCAAAGGCAAAGCAGAGATTTACAAGAGCCGTGGCTTTTGTGGACAGTAAATACAAAAGTGGCATAAAAAAGGAAACTATAAAAATAACTCTTAAAGTCCAGGTTACGCCGCCTAGGTTTATATGAATAAAAAGGGTATTTTTTAAAAACTCAACCCAATCCAAATTGAAGTTCATCCACCAGTGATACCAAGTTGAGGCGTGAGGAAAGGTTCGATATTCAAATCCAATTTTTGTAAAAATAGCAATAAGACTAATAGTAAAAAGATAAACAGGATAAAGTCTAATTATTCGCTTGATTAAGTAAACAAAATAACCTCTCGGGCTCCAAGTGTAATTTTTGAATGACTGACTCAAAACAAAGCCCGACAAAACAAAAAAGAGACTAACTGCTGCTCCCCCATTTCCTAGTAACATTAGGAGCTGCTGAACTTTAGATTGGAGATTTTGGTACAAAAAGTAGTTTTGGCCCCAAACGTTGGCAAAGGAGGGAATGGCGACAACCAAAAAGGAGTGATTCAGGGCAACAATAATAGCCATTAGCCCTCTAAGACCATCTAGTTTTAGTAATCGGTTATTTGTTTGAGACATTATTTTTTAGAAAAAGTTTTTTCTTTTTTAATAATTTTACTGTTAAAGGCACAATTTTGTTGTTTAGATGAACTTCGTCTAGTTTGAATTCGGGGTTGATTCCCCCATCGGGAGACACGATATAAGAATACAAATCCAGATAAAGCAGTTTCCTTTTGCTGGACTCTATTTTTAGTTTTAAGTTAAAAAGTTTAAAAATTTTTACCCGGGTTGCAAAGTCGGCAAAAAACTTTTTTTTATAAAGATTTTTTTCGGTTCCAGCAGGAGTGATACTTAAAAGGGCGACAAAAAAACCTTTTTCAACAACCTCCTCTACAACTTTGAGGTAATTAGATATTGTTTGGGATACTAACGTTGGAATTGGAATTCGTTTATTTTTTTTGCAATACTCGTTGTAAATATGAAGTCGACAGTCAATTTCTCCAGCGACAAAAACAATAAGAGTATTTTTTTTGCTTATGGCTGAAAGCTCTTTTTGAAGTTTGTAATACGAGTTGGTGGTTGAGTTCTTTTTTCCCAAGTTATAAGCGGTTATACCACCAAGGTGATGAACTATAAAAGGATGCTTAAGGTAATACGGCCATACATGGCTATCACCGATAATATGGATCTCTTGAACTTGGTGGTAAAAACAAAAAAGACGATTTAAGAAAGGGTAAGCGGTTTTATAAAGCTCATCGAGACGCCACAAAATATAGCTAGGAATTCTTTTGCTATTAAGATAGAGATTGAACGCTAAGTAAAAAGGGAGGCTCAGAAAAGGTAGATGCCTAGTGCAAAATAAAAGATGGCTTCGGGCGAGAATTTTTATTTTTTTTGATCCAAGTTTGTTAGTACTGGCTGAAAGATGGTGAAAAACTTTTACCTTTTGTTCAAGTCCCAAGCTGAAACCAGCTTTTTTGCAGCTTAGGCAAAAATCCACGTCTTCGTAATATAAGAAAAAACTATCATCGAGGCCTTTGGTTTTTTGAAAAACTTCTGACTTTATAAAAAGACAGGCCCCAGAGTAATAGTCAGCCTTGCCAGGCGACAAAAGGTGAGTGTTTCGGCCGAACAAATAGTCAACTTTGCCACCATAGTCATGAGTCATTTTTCCGCCTTGCCTGTACTCTACTAGGGGGGAGGTAATGTCGTAGGGAGTGCGCAAAAGGACCTCAAAAAAATTCTGAGAAAGAATGGTAGCGTCGTTATTTAAAAGCAATATGTGGGAGCACTTATCACCTAAGGCTTTTTTTATGCCCAAATTATTGCCCCCGGCGAAACCTAAATTTGTTGGAGATATGATTTGAATGAGACTGGGGTATTCCAAAACCAAATCATTGGATTCCAAATCGGTACAACCATTGTTAACCAAATAAACAACGAGTTGGTATTTATCAGAAGCTAAAAATTGATTCAGAGAGTCCAAAGTTTCTCTAGTATCTCCCGGATTGTTATAGTTGACGACAACAGCACCAATTTTAGGCAACTTCATGAAAAACTTTTTCAATTTTGGTAACTGTTTTTTCCCATGTAAAGTAACTCTCGACGCTGTCTGGACCGTTGGCCCCCAAGGTCTCTCTGAGATTTTTATCTTTAAGAATTTTTTCTAAGGCGAGGGAAAATGATTTTTCATTTCGGGAAGTGAGAAGGCCGTTGACAAGATTTCTGACTGTCTCTCTAAACCCGCCCTCTCTAATGGCAATCACGGGAGTGCCACACGCAAGAGACTCTACTACCGACAAACCAAACGGCTCAAGATGAGCTGTCGCAAGAGTGGCCAGGGATTGGCTGTAAACTCGAGAAAGTTCTGGTGGGGTTAGACCAACCATAATTTTTATTTTTACCTTACAGCTTTTGGCGTGTTTTTCTATCTTAGACAAATTGTTTTCCCGAGGGCAAGCTATTGCCAAAAGAGGTCTAATTTTTGTATCAACAAGTGCCAACGAATTTATAGCAAAACAAAGATCTTTTTGCGGCTCGTCGTTACCAACAATTACAACTTGATTTATTTTTTTTGAGTTATCTTTTTTAAAGATAGTGGTATCAACACCCAAATGAATCGGTGTTGAGCTAATACCATAGGCCCTAAAAATAGACTCTGAAGAATAAAAGGAGTTAGAAATAATTTTTGTAGCGTAGCTAGCATTTTTTATTTCAGCCGTTTTACGAAAATAACGATTTATTTTTTCGTATACCTTGTTTACAAGGGGGAGATTTTCATCTATATCCAAAAATTTTTCAAAAAAAGATCGAGTTGGCTCTTGACACAAAAATACGGTCGGTTTTTTTAAATATCGAAGTATCCAAGGTGATTGCAAGTGTCTATCGTGGCTAACAAATACAAGATCAAAGTCCCCTTTGTTTATTTCTTCAGCAATTTTTTTTTGCGTGCGTCTAGCAATTACTAATCCATAAAAATCCAAAAGGGGTCTAAATTGGGTTGTTATTGTCGCATCATTGCCTGAAAAAATTGTCAAATTGTGATTTTTCCCTAATAGTTCGATAAGTTTTTCCATGGTTCTGGACGCTCCACCCTGTGGTAAATCAAAGTAAACAGCTATATTCATGCCCGGGTCTCCAGTCTTTTTATTTCTTTTTCAAATACTATCCAGGAGGTAACAATAAAGGCGGGAACTGAGATTAAACTACTTAGCAGAAAAGAATAAGCGGCACCGACAGCCTGATAACGAGGAACAAAGTAAAAAAGAGTTATAATTTCAAAAGTAATTGTTAAGACGGCAAAAAAAGAGGCTATTTGTGGCTTATTTAATCCCTGAACTAGAGCGGTAGGAATAGGAGTAAGTGCTACTAAGAGAAAATAATAAATTAGAATTTTTAAAACAGGAAAACTGGTGTTAACAACGTTAACGTCTTTAAGCCACCAAAGTAAAAACTGATAACCATACAAATTTGTTAAAACAATTCCAACAATGCTTCCAAGACCAATTATCATTTGAAGGTTAAAAAATAATTTTTTAAGTTTTAAAATTTTTTCCTTTTTTAGCAAGGAAGCTGATAAAGGAAAAAAGGCTTGGCCAAATTGTGAAACAATTCCGGCGCCTTTGGAAACAATGCTTTGAGGAATATTAAAAGAAGCAATTTGCTGGGCTGTAGAATAAAAGCCGAGAAAAAATTTGGATATTTGAGCTTCCATTTGGCCAGCGAGAATACCAATAAAGTTTTTAAGACCAAAGCTAAGCATCTCCGACCCCTCTGTTTTGTCATATCGAGGTAAAAAGTTTATACCTGGGAAAAATTTATAGTTGTAGATAGCCGTGTAAAGAAAAGTTAAGAGATGAAAAAAAAGCTGGAGGGCAAAAAAGGAAATTAAACTACTAGTTTTGTAGGTTAAAAGAGCAGTAAAAATGGTGTTGGCACTGCCAACAAGGAATGTTTTGGAGTTAAAGATATCAAATCTTTGCTTGGCTTGTGGCAAGTTGAGAAAATGGGAGTTCAAATGATTCACAAACACCGTAAGGCAAATGAGCAAAAAGAGCGGAAATATTTCCTCATTGTTTAGAAGGCCAAAAAGAGGCATGGAGTTATATAGGTAAAAGAGTAGTCCCCCGACTGCAAAAAAAAGGATTACCGCTTGAAATAAAAAAATAAAGAGTGAGGTTTGCCAAATTTTTAGTTTTTTCTCCTCACTATTTTCGGAAAAGGAAAGTCCCCTGACTGCAGCTACAGCCACACCAAAATCAAAAACAGAAGCTAGGGGAACAAATGAGGAAAGAAAAATATAAACTCCAAACAGATCAGTGCCTAGGTTTTTTAACATTACCGATATGGAGAAAAAACTGACAAAAAGTAAATAAAAATACCCCAATAGATTAAAGGCTGTATTTTTAATTAGTATTTTTTTTATGGACATAGAACTTTTGGTAAAGTAAGTCAATTTTCTTGGCGATGTCTAAAAGATTGTATCGGCTTTCGGCAAGGTGCCGAGAAGCAGCTCCCATTTTTTCTCTTTTGACTTTATTATAAATTAGTTTTTCCAGTGCGCCTGTTAACTGAGTAACGCTCCCAGGATCAATAAGGTGGGCAACATCTCCACAGACTTCTGGAATAGCCCCAGTTTTTGTAGAAACCACAGGTAAGCCGCTTGCCATAGCTTCTACCAAACACATGCCAAACTGTTCCTCCCAAGTTTTTGTGGACATGCTCGGTAAACAAAAAATATCTGAAGAAGCATATTCAAAAGGCATTTTGCTATAAGGGGCTTTTTTGACAAAAACTCCTTTGTATCCGAGAAGTTGTGATTTTAGGGGTCCCTCCCCTATTACGGTCAAGGTTAAGTTTTTGTATTTCTTTTTTAAAGTCAAATAGGCTTCTAATAACAACAAAACTCCTTTTTCGGGGACCAGCCTAGCTACACACAAAATATTAATATTCCTTTTGGTTTTTTGTTTTTTTCTTGGCTTAAACCTTTCAAGGTCCACCCCCATAGGAATAACGGTGATTTTTTTTTCGGAGATGCCTTCTGCTATGAGCGCTTTTTTGGCTTTTTCGGTTACAGCCAAAAAGTGATCGATACTCTTCCTCGCCATGTTTTTTATTTTTTTCCTGCCTCGAAGAGACTCGTTGTTGTGAGGAATTGTTTCCCAGACAGTACTGATAATTGTTTTCACTAGTCCCTTTTGCTTTGCTCGAATAGCTTGGTAGGTGTAGCCGAAATAGGTTTCAGCGACATGAACAATGTCTGATCCTGAAATTTGTTTTTCCAAGCTGTATAGGAGTTGTGAGTCGATAAATAAGCGATTTAGGAGTGGGTATTTGAAGGGGATGTTGGGGATATCTGTTGGAGACCAAAGTTTTTTGAGAGGTAAATTTACCTTGTCGGACAAAGGTCGTTTGGAGGATATGACCTCGATGTCATGTTTACCATTTAATGGATAGTAGTTTTGAAGTTCAAATGGGTTCAAAAAACCCCCCCTGATTATTTTGATTTTCATTGGTTAATTATTTTTTTTGCAACATATTTCCAATCGAATTTCTTTTCGTGTCTAGGTATTGTATTTTTAAACAAAAGACAGTTTTCGATTAACTCGGTGGCATTTTTAACATTACTAAATATCTGTACCTTATCTTTGTATATTTTTTTCAGCTCCTTAGTTCCTCCACTATCAATAGTTACAAGGTAACACCCCAGAGAAACTGCTTCTAAAGATGTCATCCCGAATGGCTCTTTGTATGCACTGTTTACATAAACCCTCGCTGTTAGGTACAGGCTTTCAAGTCTTTTTTCATCTACTTCTTTTATTAATATTAATTTAACACCTAGTTTTTTTGAATAATCGATCAGTTCTTTTTTTAATATTTCAGTACCATCACCGATTATAATGAGCACTGGCCTGTTCTTTCTAATGTTAGAGATTGCTTCAATTGTCAAAGCATGCCCTTTGTATGGTAATAAACTACCCATACTAATACAAATTCTTTTCCTGGTTTTATTTTTTGTACCAAGCAAAAACTTCTTAATGCCTGGATATATAACAACTGATTGTTTGTCATATGTTTTTTTAATAACCTCTTCCGAATAATAGGAGTTTGAAATTATGACTGAAGCCTTCCGGGTCAGGTAATAGTCAAAAAATTTTATTGGAATTCTAACAAAATTAAACATTTTGCTTAAAATGGTCGGCGCATGCAAAGACAAAGGCTCGTAAAACTCTCTTGGTGGCTCATGTAGAACATATATACTTTTTTTATTTAAAAAGCCCAATGCATACGGTGCTTTAATATATCCATCCTGAAAAACTATAACTTTTTCGATGTTAATGTCGCTGTTTAATATTTTGGCGATACGATAATAATCTATAACTAAGTCGAAATATATATATTTTAAGTAAAAAACAAAATTTAATAATTTGTTTTTTGAGCGACTTACTTGTCTTGGGAAATATTCCTTGTGTTCGAGTACTATTTTGTCAACAACATTATCTCGATATACTACTGATCCACCCCTAATTAGATTTGAAATAATTGCTATTTTAGCTTTTCTTGACACTGTGATGATTTTATACGATTATTTAGTTAATGACTAAAAAGCTTCTTTGGTTGTTATTTCTTTTGTGCGGTATTGTGTTTTGTTCTTTTCCTCTTAAAAAAACCTATGCGTACGAGCTAAAGGAGTTGTTTTTTAATGATAGTTTTGCTTCTACCTCATCAGCAAATTGGAATATATACAATAATGGAGGAAATGTTTCTTTTGGACCAACAGGTCTAATTCTGTCATCGAGTAATAATAAGAATTTTCCTTTTTTGTCATCTAAAAGCAATATTTTCCCGACCTCAGGCAACTACGAACTTGATATTAAATATTTATTTCCTTCAACAACAAATTTTGGTGTTGGCTTTGGTTTTGGAAATTACATTCCGACATATTCTCAAACAAATTATAGCGATCCTACTTTGTTTACAAATTGGGTGTACTACTATGTCTGGCAAGGTATAAATGATAATCATGCCATATATGGAAGTAATTGCATAGATCAGTACATTTGTAACTCACCAACAACAAATTTGCTATTAACACAGTTTGACAACCAACTTCACGATTTAAGAATTAGACATGTTGATAACAATTTTGAAATAAACCACAATGGGACTCCAATTTTTAACCAGATTCTATTGAACTCTGTTAGGCGCCCTACCGATTTTTGGATTGGCAACCCAATTATGCTCCAAACCATAAACAATTGGACATCTATTAACGTTGTGGAGTTAAGTGTTTATAAATTAACTGAGGCCGTTTCGGAAAAAGAGGTGGTGGTGGTTTTGCCGGGGTTTGGGGGGAGTTGGGATTTGGGGGCGGTGCTGGCAGGAACTAGTGGGAGCAACTGGAAGATACCAGCATTTGTCAAAGAATACGACGGAGTTATTAACTCACTAAAAAATGCTGGCTATGAGGAAAATAAAGACTTGTTTATTTTCCCCTACGACTGGAGAAAAAGTATAAATAGCCTGGCGACTGACCTAAAAGATTTTATTGATTCCAAAAACTTGGGTAACAAAAAAATTAACCTCGTTGGTCATAGTATGGGTGGACTAGTTGCTCGCACTTATCTCCAAAACTTTAATAACCCAAACGTAAATAAAGTGATCACTGCAGGAAGCCCTCATCTGGGAATAGTTGATGCCTATGGTGTCTGGGAAGGAGCTGTTCTTGGAGACGGTGTTTGGTGGCAGAAAGTACTACTTGAAATCGCGACAGAAGTAAATAGGTTGCCAAGAGAAACAAAAATTGAGGCTCTTAGAAGAATAGCCCCCTCCATAAAGGATCTAATGCCAACCGAAGACTTCTTAAAACAAAATTTAATTGTAAAACCATGGAACTCACTAACTTTTAAGAATGATTTTCTAAAAACAAAAAATTTAGATCTGGCTCTTTTCCTGCCAAAAATAATTGCAGGAGGAAGTGAAGATTTTCAGACGCGAGCAAATATTAATGTAGAGGCAGCGACACTAGAAGACAAAATGCAAGGTCTGTGGGTAGATGGTAAACCAAAAGCAAACAGTCCATTTGAATTTTTAGCAGGTGATGGTTACGTTACCAAAAAAAGTAGCATCGAGCTGTTTACAGATAATCTAAAATTTACGGGTGGTCATGGCGATGCTATTTCCAAATTGGAAAATATTAATAAGATATTAGGGGAACTCAATATCGCCACCGAAGGAGCTGTGGCGAGTGGTACGGATACTAGGGAGGGTGCCTTTGTAGCCAAATTAAGTTCACCTGGCAAACTCCATATTTGCTTTAACACGAAGTGCGACTCGGACTTGGGAATTGTTTTTGAAAACGAAAAATTAATGATAGTGCCCGGATACAATCACGAAAAATACTCAATTACCGTTGAATCTCAAGGAGAGCTAGGAGATTATAAATTGCTGATTGGCGAAATTAATAATATTGGTAACTGGAAGAACACAGAAGGAAGGTTAACAAAAATTGACCAGAAAGACAATTATTTTTATGATGGTTCAACTGATCAACTATCTGGTGACGCCAAAACAATTGAAAGCTCCTTAAAGCTTTACTGGCCAAAAAAGCCTAAATTAAGCCAAGTTTATGATTTGAGAAAGAGTATTTTAGAAGAAGTAGACAAAAACATTAAAGAGAACAGGGTTATTGATTTTGATAAAAACATAAACAAATGGAGAGCTCTGGATTACTTTGTTGCCTCCGAGTATTCAAAAGACAAATTCTTTAATCACGATGGTTGGGACTTGGGCTTAAAAAAAATAAAACCAAGTAGATACTTTACCAAAACAAACAACTATTTTTCTGCAACTCTGACCTCGCTACAACAAGAAAAGGAACGGGAATACAAAGCCGTTTCCCACAAACAACTAAAACTAAAGATTGATAAATTTATTCAGGTTCTTATGCTCAAGTCCTTCATGCGGATGTAAAAAAACACCCCTAAGGAGTGTTCTCTTTGATAAATTTTTCTAGCTTCTCAAGCGTAATTACACTAATTTTGTTCTCGCGCCCTTCGATTAAGTAAAGAATGGCTATGTGACTTACGTAATCAAGGTAGCCTGAGTTTTCAAAAATACCGCGGACAAAAAGCTCGTTTGCTGATGCTGGAGGAAGACTCCGATTTGGACATTGAACAAAATACATTAACTCCAAAAAACGAAGTGGAAGCTCTTCTTTGAGGAGAACCAACTTGCTGTGAATTGAGCGAAAACGAAGGATGCTGACAGGTAAACCATTTGGCAATAAAACATGTGTACTATTCACAAAAACCTCCTATTAGAGTGCAGTTTGCGTGTATTATAAACCTTCACGGATTACTTTGCTCGCCATTGTTATCGCGGCTTGTTTTGTTTTTACAACGGCATAAAAACCAGATGCATGGCAAAAAACAGCATCGGGTATTTGGGTGGTCAAAGCCAGCTCGTGATCCGACAATCCTCTCCAGTTATGAGGAAAATTGATCCGATCATTACCAAAAACCTCCAAGTCATCTCTGGCAACCTGCAAACACCAGTTGGTTGAAAAACTATCTGGAAATATGACAAGTTTAACTTTTTTATTTTTGCTTACGGCTGACTCCCAAGCTGTGTATTTATCCAAAACCAAAAAGTCTGGCTTGCCTTGAAGCTCTATTTGTTCATTAACAAATCGCTCACCTTCTATTTTGGCTTCAGCTTTTTTTATTTCGCCGGAGATTACCAAGCTGGCAATTTCTAAGGCCTTACTAAAAGCAGCGTCTCGATTTTCCTCACCATAAGCGCTATTGATAGCCGATAAAATATGATGGAGAGAATACGTATTTATTCCCGAAATTTGGGGAGGATTGATATTTACGCCATTATCCAGAGCGTCGACTGACATGACCAGTTTTCTTTCAATAATCCCTACAACATCCGAAGAAAAGGTTATTTTGTTTCCAAAATGCTTCCAAACAAGTCCAAAAGAGGCGTAAGGAATGCCGTTTTGGCGGTTTTTGGGTTTATTCTTTTGGTGATGGTCATACCTACCTTTTTTGTGAGAATACTCTTCCCCAACGTCAACAGCCAAGTCGCACTCTGCAATTATTTTTAGATCTCTGGTTCTTACGATCTCTAACTCCTTATTGTTTTTTGCTAGGTAAATTTTTAGAACAGCTAGAGCAAAGACTTCGTCAGCATGAAAAGTACCACTGTGAGTTGCAACTCTAATTTTTTTCATAAGGGTTTATTTTACACTCATAGAACAAATTATATGATCCACGCTTCGATAAATATGAGCCCTATTGATACAATCTGATCTGTTCTATATACTCAAGAAGTTCTTTAATCTACTTTAAGGAGGTCACATGAGTCAATGGTTAGAAACCCATTGTGGTTGGTGTCATGCCACCATTGCATACCTACCAGAGTGGTCACATATTCCAGAATACTGTAAAAGTTGTAATGAATGGCTGGAAAAAGACTGTCTAAACCCGCACTGCCCTGGAAGAATCAAATACAAAGTTTATTGGTCAAATGTTCACGATTATTGTGATTGTCGCGGCTGGTACGAAATTAAGTGTGCTTCTTGTTATCACTACTTTAGGGTAAATGACCAGTGGGACAACAAACCAGACCACTGCCCAAGCTGTCGAGAATGGAAAGAAAAAGCCTGTGCCAATCGTCACTGCAATGGCAAAATCCGCTACAAAGAATTTTGGGACAAGAAACCAGATTATTGCACTTGCAAAGGCTGGTACGAGCAAAAATGTGTGAATTCACACTGCAACAGCTCAGTTTCAGTTCACTCGTCGTGGCGAAATCCACCCAGATTTTGTAGTTGTGAGGGATGGTATTCCGTAAGTTGCGGAAATTCCAAATGTAAACAGCTGGTAAACAATCATTTTGATTGGAAACAGCCAAAAACTCACTGTGACTCATGTCTCCAAATGTCCAAGCGTAGAGACGGCGAGCTATGTATGGGGAATGAGCTTGAAGAGTTTGTTGCAGGTTCAAAAGGAATTACTGTTCTACGGAGTAAATATGGTCTCGACTATCGGCATGTTTCTGTATTTGTAGACGGTGGCCACGTGTCTGGTGACGTACACATGTACTCAACAGTGATAGGTACCCCGTAAACTAAGACAATACTGAACGACCGACAGTTACAATC
>CAZPFY010000029.1:0-15113 GCA_964586045.1 uncultured Pseudomonadales bacterium
AATTTACACCAATCAACTGATGCAAACCGGTCTTCAAGAATGGGGTACTTGACACTATGGAATTGATGGGTCAAATTGATGATGTACAAAGAACGAAAAATATAAATTTAAACATTAATGCAGACGTAGAGAGATTGACTTTGGTGAAGTTAAATGAGGATTTTATTTATTTAACTAATATTAATAATTTTGATCTAAATAAAGTTTAAATAGGGTATCTTTTCAATATTGATCTACTTGAAAAGATACAAAAGATAGTTCAGAATAGGTGTATTAACACGGTTTACTTATAGAACAAGCAACCTGCAAATGAAGTCTTTAATGCCCAAAGGATTTTCGAAGAGCGTTCTAGTTTATTCGATAATTTTTCTGTTGACCGCTTTGGTCTTTTCTCCGCTTGTGACAGGGAAGCTCCATGCAGGCAATACGACACTCCGAAAGGTGACTTTATCTGACTCTCGAGCGGATCTAGCTTCTGTAACCATGGACTATGCCTTTACTGTAAGTGCGACAACTTCCATAAAAGAAGTTCACATTGATGTTTGTACTACGGCCACTGGAACATGTACTGGTCCAACTGGATTTTTGGTGGGTACTCCTACTCTTGCCTCCGATAATATTGCCGGGACTACGAGAACGACAACGGCAGTAGGCGCCAATGGATTTAAGGTAGTAGTAACTACCCCTGCAGCTCAGGCGACACAGGCTGTGACCATGAGCTTTACTGGTACACACAATCCGACAACAGCGAACACTACTTATTTTGCCCGCATTACCACGTATTCTGATACTGGCTCTACCATCATTGATGGGCCAGATGCTGTGGCTTTTGGAATTTTGGATACTACTTCGATTGCAGTCTCGGCTAGTGTAGATCCCACATTGACCTTCTCCGTTGCTGGTGTTGCTAGTGCTCAGTCAGTTAATTCTGCCACTACAAATGTAGTCACAACCGCCACCACCATTCCTTTTGGGACTTTGACTTCTGGAAGTACCAAGATTGGAGCCCACGACATTACTGTTACCACCAATGCAACTGGCGGCTACACCACTTCTGTTAAGGGAACTACAGCTCCAGTACTTCAGGATAGCTCAAATAATATTGATGAATTCTCTGGTGTAAATGCTACACCTACAACATGGTCCTCTCCTGCAGGCTCGGCAAATTCGGTAAATACAGGTTTCTTTGGCTACACCACAAATGACACAACACTGGGTACTGGTACTGCTGGTAGATTTGCTAGTAATAAGTGGTCCGGGACCACAACATCGCCCCTGGAAGTGGCTTATTCTGCGACCGGTATTACAGCTGAAATAACTAGACTAGGATGGCAGGCAGAGATAAATGCTCTTCAAGCGGCAGGAAACTATGCCGGCACAGTGGTCTTAGTTACCACTCCTACCTACTGAGATGAAGGTATCTCTTCTGACAGTAAAAAATCCTCAGATTTTTTTTGCTTTTAGTATTTCGGCAGTATTACTTCTGACTGTATTTTTTAGACTGGGTATTGCCGGTGAGACTAATTCAAAACAGTCTTTGGAAATATCGCCTCCCTCACAGGAAGTAAAGTCTGAAGCCGGAACGACTATTGCGGTTAAGTCAAAGATACGAAATCGAAGCGATAGAGCGGTCAAAATCAGAGTTAGAATAGAAGACTTTACTTCTTCCGGACAAGAGGGACAGGTAGCTTTCGTAAACAATGGGTCGGACTCACTTACAAACTGGACGGTATTGGATATCGACTCTTTTTCACTGAGGCCCAATGAATCCAAGGAGGTTTTGGCACGAGTAACTCTGCCAGAAGATGTTGCTGGAGGACACTACGGCTCGTTTGTCTTTGCTGTGGATGGCGGAGATCCAGGGCCCAACGCTGCGGCACTTAGTCAAGAACTAGCTTCTCTTTTCTTGGTTCGAGTGGGTGGTGCTGTTTCCGAAGAGCTAATTATGACCGATCTGGAAGCGCCAAAATTTGCCGAGTTTGGTCCAATACCATTTGTTTTGAAGTTTAAAAATTCAGGAAATGTCCATTTGAAGCCATTTGGTTTATTGAACGTCAGAAATATTTTTGGGAAAACCGTCAAAGACATTGTGGTCCGTGGAGAGACAAATATTTTTCCCGGGGCATCTAGAGTGATTCGAGTGTCACTAGACGACAAATATTTAATTGGACCCTATACAGTGCAAGCACTAATTAACTACGGAGAAAAGAATAATTTCTTAACAATGACAACAACCTTTTTTGCCTTCCCGGCAAGAATCTTGGTGGTGATATTGCTAGTGATATTTATCCTCTATAAAGGTAGAAAAAGAATAGTGAAAGCTTACAAAGCACTTGCCGGAAAATGAAGAAACTCATAGGAATTCTATTTTGTTTTGGACTTGGGTTTGGAACTCACATGTATCTCGTAAAAGATAAAATTCCTCCTATGGATGCCGGGGCAATCATAAAGAAGAGTGTTTTTGGTACTTCAACACCCCAGGCAGACAATTTTATTACCTATATCGATTTTGACGGAGAAAAATTTAGCCAAACTAACGTAAACATAATCTTAGGAAACTATCTGGCAATAACAAATCAGAGTAAGGTGAAACAGATGCAGTTGAATTCAGACAGTGATCTGCTAAATACTCCCCGTGGTTATGCTGAAGGGGAAAGGCTGATGGTTCTAATGCCTACAAAAGGCATCTTTCGAGTGGTGGCGAATGCAGATGCCAAAAATAGTATGATGGTTTCGGTAGAGTAGTCTAGAAACCGTTGGGTAGCATTAGAATGGGGTACTCTTCCAGTGTGGGGTTCAAAATTACTTCAAAAAATGGCTCTGTGTATTGAGCTATATCTGCTATATTTGTACGAGTATTCTTCTTTAGAGACCATAGTGTGGATCCGAGAGGATTGGTACTGGAAAAATATATAGCCTTCTCCTGTCCCGGAAGTATTTTTGATCTTAGCCCAATGACTTCTTTTACTTGCGCGGTAGCTGAGATACTTTCTTCTACTCCAAGAGGATTTTGCGATAGATTTTCACTTAGATATAAGTCGTAGCCCAGGATTCCGACAGATACCAGTAGAGCTAGCAGCGTGATGGTGAGTGGTTTGCGATGTTTTGATTTCTTTTTTGAAGATCTGGTGACAGAAAGAAGAAATACGGTGGCGATAATGATTACTAACAGTGGCTGACTGCCAATATGGAGATAATAATAGATACTTTGAACTGGTACTGTGTTCTTATCAGTGAAGGAGTTGCTTTCTCCTAGAAGTAGCTGCGCTTTGAATATCCCCAATAGATGATTTGGAGAATGGTATTTACTTGAAAGTGTCTCCCTGCCTAAGGGTTTGATGGCTGCACCTTCTTGGTTTAGACTAATGGTTGAAATTGGCTTGTTGGAGAGAGTGGAAATGTTTATCGATCCGACGGGGAAGGCAGAGATGTTTCCGGTGTTTTCTAGCCGGGTCATGAAAGTTCGAGTTTGATGCCAATGGCTATAGTCTGAGGAAAGAGAGATTAGTTCTATCTTTGAAAACAGATCTGTAACTTCTTTGAATGGAGCTTTCTGGGTAGGAAAGGTGACTTTTCTGGTAGTAGCGGGGGTAGAAGAGATACCATTTTCGGAAGATGGCGACTGTGTTGTGGTGGCGGCAGCTCGCGATGTTGGTTCTAATGCTTCTTTTGTGACCTGAACGGTGATGGGTATGGCGATTGTCACTGGGGGGTTTGAACTTTGGCCGTCGACATAGAGAATGTCCGAGATTCCAATGGCCTTAGTGTATTCACCTGCGGGGGTATCTGATGGGACAGTGAAGGAAAACGGAAGACTCGTGAGCCCTGTATTGGTGATTATTATGGAAGAGGACGGGAAGACAATCCAGGTATCGCTAGTGCTGTAGGTGTCGGTACTGGAGATGCTAAACGCAACCGGATAAACTGTCTGAGAAGGACTGGTGCCTTCAAGTTGAATAGATAAGTAGTATGTCTTGCCTGGATTTGCAGTCTGAGTAAGGCTTTCTTCTTCTATAGTGGCATTAAAGTCGTCTGTGAAGGCAGAAATATATCTTGCAGAGAGCAAGAAGATGATGGCAAAGATAATTATGAATTTTGTTTTCAATTTATTTGTCTTTTAGTAAGAGATTAATAGCTTTTATGACTCGTTTTCGGTATACAAGACTATAGAGGACAATAATTATTGGGATAGAGTAGAGGATAAATTTTTTGACTGGAAAACCAAAAATGTAAGTGTTTGAGTAAATATAGTTTCCTTTCTCCGTGGACACGGACAGCTTCGCAGTGTAGATGCCGCCTGAGAGGTTTTTGAGGCTAATTGACTGATTCCACCTTCTGACTTTTCCTGGAAGAATAGTTTTTTCTGCGAAGTAAAAAGTTTCTGCCTTGCCAAATAGTGGTTTAACTGATAACAGTGGAGTTGCGGAAAAAAAATTTAATGAAGTGTTTTTGATACGAACTGTGAGGTTTAGGGGGTTTTTTTGGTAAAGCTTTTGGTCGAAATCAAAGTTTAGAATTTCACTTTTGTTTTTTTCATCTTGGATGCCAATGTTCGCTAGGGCAAGGACACCAATCCTAGCACTGACTTGGTTTTGGTTGTCGAGATTAATGTTTGTAAGGACAGGTGTAAAGAAAATCACGGCGTAGTAGCCACCGAGGTCAACTTTTTCGGGGATAGCGACGTCTATTGAAAAAGCCCTTGAAGACTTTGGAGGGATGATAGAGTCTGGGTCGGAGATAGTAATCCAATCGACGAGAGGTGAAGTGGCTGTTTCGTCATTTATTTTAATACCGTTCTCTTCGTCGGAAGAGTCAAAGCCTTCGGCTGAGGCCTTAAGAGGCATAGGTGCATCCAGAAGGTTGTCGACGGTAATGGTGTGGTGACTAGTTTTGCCTGGTGATAGATCTAGACGGAGGATGATGGGGGAGACACGGAGGGTTTGGGTGAAGGGTTCGGCGGCCAATACAACATTCGGTTTTAGTAGAACAATGGTGACAAGTATCAACGCGAACAGAAAACTTAGTTTTGATTCTTGGTTTCTCTTTGTGTTTACCCTACAGAAAAACCGAACACTCGTTCGCCAGCGCGAACGCCGTTCTTGCTTGCCGTCAAAAATTCTTTGAGTACAAAGAAACCGGCTTTTTGACATTGCGCAATATTTTTCTTTCGGGTAAGACACAACGAAACCTGTGGAATCAAAACAATTATTTATGACTCCAATATGTGGCTTAATAAGTTGGGACGACGACATAGATTATTTTGTTGGTATAGTTGCCGGCTTTGGTGGTGGCTGAGGCAGTGACACGATAAGAAATGGTGAATTGTTCGTTGGATATAGCTGAACTTTCGACGACTGCAGTGTGGTCGGCGACTGGGTCCCCTGGGGCTGAAGTGGTAAAGCCTGCGTAGTTTGCACTGGGATTGGTAAATCGATCAGCGGTCCCGCCTACCAGACTTGAGTCTGATGTAGTATAGCCAAAGCCGGTGCCCGTCCATGAGGATGGGGCTGAGTTTGGACTAGCGTAATCGGCAATGGTATTGGATCCTGAAGTGAGCACGCCAGTTTCGTGGCCGTAAACGTTGTAGCCGTTGTATGCGTTCGTGGATGTGGTGATGACGGTGGACTTGGTACTATCTGTATAAGAGTTGCCTGAGTTTAAGTTGTCAAAATTCAATGTATTCAGGCTAATTCCAAAAGTGAGGGAGGGTGTGACAGTGGCAGCTGTCCCAGTCGCACTCCACGGTGTCTCAGTGTATTTACCACTTTGCGCTTTGACCTTTACGGTGTATGTGGTGTTGGCTTTGAGAGTTTTGATGAAAACCCCAGTAGCGCCGCCCCAAGAAGGATACGAGAGCCAGTCTTCGGCACCCAGTGTGGTTCCCGTGGTATTGTCACTTTGAACATAATCGGTATTGGTAGCGAAGTTATCGTTACTAATGGCGATGGCAAAAGTTGCATCGGCAGGATTGTTGCCACTATCGATGATAATTTTTAAGCGATCGTAGTTTGTGGCTGGATTGGATAGGGCTGGGGCTGCGGGAGTATTTGCTTGATTGGCAAAAGATAGTCCAGGATTCGTCTGGTAGTTGGTGGAAGTAATGGAGCTATTGTCGGTGTTGCCAGCACTTCCCTGTAAAGAATAATTGGAGGAAACTGTCTCTTGGGTCCCGCCGGAACCAAATTCGTAGGTCTTTAGTTCGTAGCTTGTACTTTGGGGGCCAGCAAAGATGGTACTACTAGAACAGTGGAAAAATGACAATAAAGATAGACTGGTTATTATTGGGATAAGTTTCACGTTTTTGTTACTTTTTGTTGTATTGATTTTGTTCCTTAAGTGGACTTAAATGAAGATATAGAATAATCATAAATCAAAAAAGTTGACAATAACTGCCCAAAAATACTTACGGCTCATTGTCTTTCTCTTGGTATTGGGAGGGTTTTTTTTGTCATCAGTTTCATTGGTTTTGGCTACAGTAGGGGTAAATCGACAAATCAATTTCCAGGGTAAGGTAGTAAACAAAACTGCAGGTACAAACGTGACCGATGGTAATTACGATTTTGTCTTTAGTTTCTATAATGTTCCTAGTGATGGATCTCCAATCTGGACGGAGACTCGTACTGGAGTAAATCAGGTGGCGGTCACCGATGGAATTTTTCAAGTCTCGCTCGGATCGGTAACCACCTTTGCCTCTGCAAACGTAGACTTTACAAACGATAGTTTGTACCTCGATGTTACTTTTGCCGGGGAGACCATGGGTACCAGAATTCGTTTGAGCACCGCAGCGTACGCATTGTTTGCAGAGCAGACACAGGGACTTACCATTATCTCTGGGAAAGCCATAAATTTTGCGGATAGTTTCACCACTTTGGGGGCCTTTCCGCTTACTCTTACTCAGACTGCTTCTACCAGCCTTACCCTACCAACTACCGGAACACTGACCACCTTGGCCGGAAGTGAAATACTAACCAACAAAACCATTGGTTCCACCGGACTTGTTTTTTCCGGAGCGGCGGCCGACATTGATACCGCCGCGGCCGAAGGACTAATTTTACAGGGAAGAGCGGCCAGCGCTTTTAATACAACATCGGGTAATTTAAGTTTTCAAGCGGCTGGTGTGGGAACCGTGGCTAGTATTCAAATTGGAGCTGGTGGGGCAGGCTCAACTACACCAGACTATTTTGGATTGGACGTAAAAAGCGATACTGGAGATCCTTCTGGTGGCTATGAAGGGGCCATGTACTACAACACATCTGATAATAGATTTCGTTGTTATCAGGCCTCGGCTTGGATAGATTGTATCAGCGGTAACGCCTTTTCTGGTTTAACAGGGAGCACAAATATTTCTGCGGCAATGGTGGTGGGAAGTGGGGCTAGCATGGATTTCACTGGTACGGGAACGATAAATGCTTCTTCTCTCAATCAGACTTTTGCTGGAACGACGACAACAGGTTCGACAATTACGGCAAATAGCTTGACGAGTGGAAATGGATTACTACTTACGTCGACAGCGACGGGTTTGACGGGTGCCTTGCAATCGATTTATTGGAATCCGGGAACGTATACGTCGACTGGTGATCTTCTTTCTGTCAATGTTGGCTCGGGAGCGATAATCGGAAATTTGTTAAATATAAAAGATAATGGGGGAACAGTTTTTGGTGTTTCGCAGGCAGCAATTACGGCAAACTTGCCGGTGAACTTTAATGCAGCTGGCAACGTGGGAATCGCCTACGATATCGACTTTTCAAACTCAACTGCTTCGTATTTGAAGTCGGCGGCGTCGCTATATTTGGTGTCTGGCGAGGTTTTTAATTCGTCTGACTTGACCTTGAGAACATATAACAGTGGTAATGTAATTGTTGATTCGCATTTGTATGTTTCCAATCCAAGTGTTACCGGAAAGGCATTGACTATATTCAATCAGACAGAAACACAAGATATCTTTTCGGCTTCTGCTTCTGGGACAACAAGATTTACGATTGCCAATAATGGAAATGTAACGGTGGTTGGTTCGGGTACCACCTGTGTGATTGGAAGTGGAACGGGGGCGACAAACTGTACTTCTGACGTCAGACTAAAAGAAAATATTGTTTCTTTGGACTCAACTTTGGATCAGATTATGCAGCTAAACCCGGTAAACTACACCTGGAAAGATCCCGCAAAGAGTGGGGGTATCAAGATTGGTTTTATTGCTCAAGATCTGGAAAGAATATTTCCGGAGTTTGTGGGTACGGTTTATGATGATTACTTGGGTATCGATTATGCGGCCTTGGTGGTGCCAGCAATCAAGGCTATTCAAGACTTGAATCGAAAGGTGGATTCGGAAATAGCAAGGCCAATTCTAGCTGATAGGATCGAGGGACTAGATCAAACGATTTTTGGATCGTCGGAGAGTGCGGTTTTGCAGTCACGTAGAAATGTAAATTTTTTGGGGTTTGTAGAATTTTTGGGAAAGGTGTTTTTGAAGGGTGAAATAAATTTGGAAGGTCAAATAGTTTTTAACAAAGATACCGCTGGCATTGCCGTTATTCCACCAGTTTCTAAATCAGTCGATGTTTCCTTTGAAAGGGAATACGCTAATTTGCCAATAGTAAATATTTCTCTGAGATTGGGAGAGGCGACAGAGAGTGGAAATATCGCCGATGATATCAAGGTGGCGGTGAGTAATATAACGACGAAAGGTTTTAAGATTGTTCTAGACCAATACACTCCGCGTGAAGTACGCTATAACTGGATGGCAGTTGGAGTAAAAGACGTGACGATTCAATATGGAAAATCATTGGTTCCAGATGCGGTTCCGGTTATAAATATAGATCCAATACCTTCATCGACTTCTGGTTTGTTAAACGAGAGCACTTTATCTGGTAGTATGGCATTGTAGATAGTAAGATATGGTTATGAGTAAAAAGTGGCTTTTGATTTTTGTTCCCTTGATTTTGTTACTTGGTGCTTCTGGGGTTTATTTTTATCAAAAGTATCAAAAAGTGGCTTTGGAGCTAAAGAACATCGCCCCTCAGGGTGAAGATGAGGTAAAAAAGTTGCTTTCAAAGGTAGGTGAATTGATTGATTTGCCTACTGATGAAATGCCTTCGGTGGCTACGGTGACTGATAAGGAAAAGTTGGTTGGGCAGAAATTTTTTGTGAAGGCAGAAAATGGCGATAAGGTGATTATTTATGCGAAAGCAGAAAAGGCACTGCTATATCGACCTGGTATAAACAAAATAATTGAGGTAGCCAGAGTCGATACAAATATTGGTAATGGAGAGCCGACAACTCCAGTGGTGTCGGTTACCCCGGCATTATCTTCTGGAGTTTTGTCTATTTACAACGGAACAGCTGAGGTGGGGTTGTCACAAAAACTAGCTGAGTATTTGAAAGGAAAAGTGGAGCTGAAAGTTGCCCAGAAATCGAATGCATCAAGGAATGATTACACCAAAAGTTTAGTGGTTGATTTGACCAAAAAAGCAACCCAAGATGCTCAAAAAATTGCAGACTTGGTTAGTGGAGGTGTTTTGGATTTAAAAATGCCAGTAGGTGAGGCAACACCGAGCGCAGATATTTTGGTAATTTTGGGGAGTAATTTTACGGAGAAGTAGGACTATAAACCACAGAACTTTTTCTATACAATGAAGATAGTTTTGCTATGATGAAGAAAAATGTTTTTTTGAGAAAGAATTTGGTGGGTTTGGCTGTTTTTTTTGTGGTTGTGATTGGAATTTTTAATTTTTATAAGGTCAAAGTGGTAGAGGCCGCTTGGTTTGGAGTCGGCTGGCAACATCGAGTTAAGTTGACAATTGATCACACCAAAGTAAGTGCAGATCAAACAGATTTTCCAGTATACGTGAACCTCAACAACCTCCCAGCTGCATTCCACTCTAATGTTAATCAAACAGACGGCCGAGATATAAGAGTAACTAAGAGCGATGGTACTACAGAACTTCCTCGAGAAGTAGTCTTCTATACTGCTGCCTCTGACACGGGTGAACTTCACTTTAAATATACCGGTACATTAAGTAGTACCGTGGATACAGATGTATATATTTACTATGGTAATGCCAGTGCCAGTGATTATGCCGTGACCGATACATATGGCACTCAGAATGTGTGGAATAGTAACTATAAAGCGACCTGGCATTTTACTGAAGCAAGTGGCACACATTATGATTCCACATCAAACAATAACGACTCAAGTGCTGTTACCGTTACTACTCAGGGAACAGCTAACTCCAAGATAGGAGGAGCCGATGGTTATGATGGGGTGGATGATGTTGTTAATATGTCCTCTCCTACATCACTTGATAACCTGGGCCCTTTCACTTTTTCCGCTTGGATTTATCCGGAAACCTGTGGTGAAGGTGGTTATGGTCGTATCATTAATAAAAGTGGCATATTATTATATCTTGATTGTGTAGATGCAGGTATCGTAGACTCCTTGGTACTTACAATACCTCATTCAACAACCAATTTAAAGGTTATCAGTCAGGATAATACTATCACTTTTAACGCTTGGCAACTCGTTACGGTTACCTGGGATGATAGCTTAACTGCTACCAATGTTCACGTATATTTTAATGGAAGTGAAACTACCTACCAACAACAAACCAATGGTGTAGGCACTCAAGGCGATGACAGTGCCAACAATTTTTTTATTGGCAATAATGCAGAAACTGCAGGTACTCGTACCTTTAATGGGCAAATTGATGAAATGCGTGTTTCGAGTATGGTTCGTTCTTCCACTTGGATTTCAACTGAGTATAATAACCAGAGTTCGCCTTCCACTTTTTTTTCTACTTTTGGAGGTGAAGAGACTGAACCAACCCCTACTCCGACACCCAGTCCAACAGAAAATCTGTTTTTTAAGTTTGATGAGGGTTATGGGACGACAACAGCCGATTCTTCCTCAAATAGGTTTATCGGGACCCTGGCTGGTGCAACCAAGCCTGTTTGGCAGACAGAAGATCTTTGTATTTCTGGAAAATGTTTATATTTCAATGGCTCGACTGCGTCGGTTACTGTTGCCTCTACACTCACTAGTATGAAGTCTACATCTTTCTGGGTAAAACCAAAAACAAATGGAGAAACATTAGTAGATTTTGATGGAGGCACTCACTATATTGCTGCTTCAGCTGGGAATATTACTGCCACCGGTTTTTCTTCCCCCACTTATTATATCAACGGACTTGCGACAACAACTCCCCAACTTGTTCCCAATGTGTGGCAACATATCGAAGTAACCACCTCAACCGCATTTAATGCTTCATCAATTAAAATTGGAAATAATGCATCCGCCTTTTTAAATGGCTTTGTTGATGAATTTAGAATTCATAACACACAGCGCACAGCAGCCCAAGTAAAGTCTGATTTTAACTCGCATGGTTCTTTCTTGGGAACGTCTGTTAGTTTTGGAGATTCTGGTACTGGCAAAATACTTTCTAGTGGTCTTGTCGGATATTGGAAGATGGATGAGAATAGTGGGAATGCAACAGATGCAAGTGGAAATGGATTAACATTAACTAACAATGGAACCACTCCCTACGGAGGGGGGAAGTTTGCACGAGGATCGGAGTATGTTCCCGCATCAAGCCAGTATTTTTCTACAACAACAACAATAGCTGGAGTAAAAACAATTTCATTTTGGGTAAACCCAGATTCTACTACAAACTATTTTGCAGGTTTAACGGCAGGAGCTTATCTAACTGCAAGCGCTGGCACAATTGCTGCGACAGGATTTACCAATCCCACAATATATGTAAACGGTATTGCTTCAACTACACTTGTTCAGGATGTTTGGCAGTTGGTGACAGTTACTACTGAAACGGGAATTGATGCAAATCAATTTTATTTGGGGAGACAGGACGGTAATTATTATGATGGGACTATAGACGAAGTTCGTATTTATAATCGTACTTTTTCTCCTGCAGAAGTCCGCCAGCTGGCAAACTGGGCTCCAGGGCCAGTGGGGCACTGGAGAATGGATGAAAATACTGGCGAGAGCGTATATGATGCATCAGGAAATGATAACTTGGGAACAATGGGCTCATCGAGTTCGCCAGATAGTGCAGACCCTAAATGGGCAACGGGAAAATATGGATCAGGGGTAAAAACAGGGGTTGATGATTATGTAAATATTCCTGATAATAACAACTACTCAATTATTACCACTGGCGCTCTTACAGTTGAAACATGGATTAATATTGACAGTGAATCTGGCGGTCAGGAGATTATCACTAAATCCGGTAGCGCCAATTATGAATGGGATTTATCAAGACAAAATGGGGGGACGATTAAAGCTGGGACAACAGGATTGAATGGAACATCATATATTACAAATAACACTTCTACTACAGTGCCATTGGGTCAATGGGCTCATATAGCGTTTACGATAGACACCAACATTGCTACACCAATATTAACGATATATATTAATGGAGTTATAGCAGCAACAGACATTGTTCAAGATGGAGGTACTTTAGAAAATGGTACTATGCCTGTTCGTTTTGGAATGAATAATATTAATACATATCCAACATACGGATCTATAGATGATGTTCGTATTTATAATTACGTCCGCACTCCTGCCCAGATAGCCGAAGATATGCTCGCAGGCCGGAGCGATCCTCTTGTCTATTGGAAGTTTGATGAAGGATATGGGCTTACTGCAAATAATAGTGGGAGTGGAGGATCTAGTAAAAATGGTACTATCACGAGTGGAGCGTGGACGGGTGCTGGTAAGCTCAATAAAGCCCTTACTTTTAGTGCGAGCACCTCAGTCACGGCTACTATTACCAACTCGGCTTATTCCAACGCCATTTCGCTGTGGGTTTATCCAACAACATCAATTGCAAGTAAAACCCTGGTAACAGCAACCAAATTAATAACTGATTCTTCTGGGCGGCCCACCTATGGATCTTGTGTGGGGACTGCCCTTTCTCTTTCGACATGGACTCATGTTGTAGCTATATCAAATGGCTCAGGATCATGCGCTATTTATCAAAATGGGTTACTGGCAGCCACAGGCACAACTGGGGTAACGTTTGACACATCAATTAATGTTGGTGCAACAAGCTTCACCGGATCCCTTGATGAATTTACATTTTTTAATTTCCCCATAACTTCAGAGCAAGTAAAAGTGCTCTATAATCAAAATTCTACATCAGTAATGGGAGCGATTTTGACATCTAATGATTCGTTTTGTCCTCCTGGGCAAAGTACGCCATGTGTTGGCCCAGTAGGGTATTGGAAAATGGATGAAAACACAGGAAATACTAGTACCAACGATTCCACTGGTAATAATGGAGGAAATCTTGAAGGAGGCTTAAGTAGCTGGAAGCCAGGGAAATACGGATCTAGTCTGAATTTTGATGGAGTAGATGATCGTGTATATGACTCAACTGCAAGCTGGGATTTTACCGGAAATCCAACAAAAAGTTTTACGCTTGGTGCGTGGTTTAAGCGAGATGTCTGCGACGGAACTGGGCGTGGTATTTCATTAGGTTCAGAGAGTGGATTGCGAATTGGGGATGGTAGCACTACTGATGTGTATTTTCAGCTTATACCAGGTGGAACTTTTAGCTATGGTTCCGGCGCTTGTGCAGTTGGAGTATGGACGCATATTGAGGGTGTGTATGATGCAGCCACTACAACATTATATTTTTATTGGAATGGAAGATTGGCAGATTCCGATGTTGTTTCTTCAACAGATACATCAGCACAGGCTGATGTTATTTCCTTGGGTAAGGCAGCTGGGACCGTTTGGTACGATGGTCAGCTTGATGATGTGCGCGTATATGACTATGCTAGAACATCTGCCCAAGTTGTCTGGGACTATAACGGAGGTGCTCCAATAGCATGGTGGAAAATGGATGAGTGCGCAGGAGATATGCTTTACGATGCCTCACTTTTGGGCAGTGGAGCTGCAGAAGGGAAAAATGGCATATGGAGCGGAGCGAGCGGTACCAATACATCTGCTGGTACTTGCACGACAGTTAATACGGCAACTGCTCGGTATAATGGACGGATGGGAAAGTATAATGCTGGTCTGGATTTCGATTCTGTCGATGACAAGGTTACCATTACAAATACTACAACCATAGATTTAAATGATGGCTTAAAAAATGGGTTTACCATTGGTGGGTGGATTTATCCTGACTCAGATGGTGAAGGAGACGTTGGGAGATTTTTTGATAAAGGAACAAATACATATTGTAGATTGGGAAGTGAATCTGTAGGTCAAGCTACAGTGAGTTGTAGGATAGGCCTTACTACAGATGCAGAGTTTAGCGCCACAACCAAAGTTACCATAGGACAATGGAATCATGTCGTGTTTTCTTGGACAAATGATAGTGATGATGAGATAACTATTTGGGTCAATGGAATTCCAAACACCTCTTCAGCCGCTTTTGATGGGGATCCTGCTACTGATACCACAGATTTAACAATTGGGAATAATGCTGGGCAGACAACGACGTTTGACGGTAAAATTGATGATTTTAGAATATTTGGCTATGAGATGACTTTGCAGCAAATCAAAATGATGATGAATGATGGGGCGGCGAAAATAGGGCCGTAACTGGAACTCCAAATTAAACATAAGAAGTCTTGCTTTGATCTTGGGTTTGGTTGACACACAAAATACAACCAGAGAGTTAAATCAAAAATTCGGCTTCTTAAAAAAGGTTTACTGGGGAACTAACTCTGTTTGAAACTTGAGTTGCTGAACTTTACGAGAGGGTCTTTATTAATATTAACAATTATAGAAATTCTTAGGTACAGGCACAAAACGCTTTCGAGGTGTAACACTGTTCTGGCTCTCAGGGTTTATTGCTAGAGAACAATCTTACGAGTGAACTCCAAAGATCTAGCAAGGGCTGGGATACTGAATGTTTTTTGGTAGAAATTGTTGATTCTGGAACAAATCCAGGAGTCTCTTCTGGTGTAGTTGTAACTACGATCATAGGAGTAATTTCAAGTGCTGGCTTCGAAATGACTTGTCTGGGTTGAATACTTAAAGCTAACTGGTTGTTTATTATGAGGTCATTATCCCCAATGACTGGGCGATCCTACATCCGCAGTGGAAGTGCACCACTTAGCTGATTTGTAATTTGTGCCATTCT
>CAZPFY010000030.1:0-14852 GCA_964586045.1 uncultured Pseudomonadales bacterium
CAAATCATTTCTCGCGACACCGTCCTCATGCGCCTTACCGACCTCCAATACTCTCGCACCAATTCTGAACTAAGCCGTGGTTATTTCCGCGCTGTTGGCAGTACAGTTCAACTTTTTCCCTCCTATAAAGACTGCGTTATCTCTATGACTTTCGACAATACCTCTCTGGTCGATTATGAAATATTGGATCCCTTCAATTACACACCCTTAATTGAAGAAGAAACAGAACATAACCCCAGAGGGCTACTAACTATTCACCCCGCCAAGCTTTTTATCACCGATCCCAAAACCCAAGGCGATGCCATCGCTAACATTCGCCAAGATCTCGACACTCAAATAAAACTTTTAAAAGATAATGGCCGAGTTCTCGAGGCATATCGCCTCGAACAAAAAGTCAATTATGACCTGGGGATGTTGGAAGAAGTCGGTTATGTTAGTGGTATTGAAAACTATTCTCGCTATTTTGATGGTCGCCAGCCAGGCGATGCCCCCAACTCACTTTTGGAATACTTCCATTACAACGCTAATAAATTTAAAAAACCTGGCTTTTTGACAATCGTCGACGAATCTCACATTTCTCTGCCACAGGTTAGAGGCATGTATAACGGCGATCAAGCTCGTAAAGAAAATTTAATTAATTTTGGTTTCCGTTTACCCAGTGCCAAAGACAATAGGCCCTTAACCTATACCGAATTCCAATCTCGCACTCCCATTAATCTTTACTGCTCTGCCACCCCTACCGAACACGAGCTATCTCTCTCCAAGACTTCTGCCACCCCTACGGTTGCCGAACAGCTCATCCGCCCTACCGGTTTACTTGACCCCACCATTTCTGTTCGCCCCAGTAAAGGCCAGGTAGATGACTTAACTCAAGAAGTGCTCAAAAAAAATGCCAAAGGAGAGAGAACCTTGATTTTGACTATGACCAAAAAAATGGCTGAAGATTTGACAGATCACTTGAGAGAAAAATATCATCTAAAAGCCGAATACTTGCATTCCGATATTCATACCATGGACAGGGCTGATATTTTGGAAAAACTACGCAACGGAGAGTTTGATTGTTTGGTAGGTATCAATCTTTTAAGAGAAGGACTAGATTTACCAGAGGTCTCTCTCGTTGCTATTCTCGACGCTGACAAAGAAGGCTTTTTAAGGACCCCCACGGCATTAATCCAAACCATGGGCCGAGCCGCTCGCCACGTCAACGGAGAAGTTATTCTTTACGCCGACCGTATGAGCGATTCTATGCGCACTGCAATTAGTGAAACAGAAAGAAGAAGAACTGTTCAAACACAATACAATCTCGATCATGGAATAACTCCCACCGGTATCAACAAACCAATAAGGGACGCCCTAATGAAACGAGTAGGGGAAACTCCAGCCCCAAGAATCAAAGAGCTAGCCGAACATGGCTGGACAGAAATAGATGACATTAATCCTGAATCTTTAACTCCGCAAAAGAAAAAGATTTTGGTGATAAAGCTCAAAAAAATGATGAATCAGGCCGCCAACTCCTGGAACTTTGAGCTTGCTGCCCGTTATCGCGACACTCTCAAAAAACTAAACTAATAACTTGTCTTTAAAACTGTCATGCCGGACCTGAGGAGTTTATCCCGTATCTCCCGCGGGAGCTCCAGTAACAGTCATTGCGAACCACCTCTGGCATTATCAAAACCTCACACCTGTCATTCCGGGCTTGACCCGGAATCCATCCCGTCATTGCGAGTTTCGGTACTCCGAACCGCGGCAATCTACAACGTGTTAATTTCTGGATTCTGAATCAAGTTCAGAATGACAACTTGTCATGCCGGACCTGATCCGGCATCCAGAAAAACATACCCCACATCCTCCATAATTTGTATAGAATAAATTATGATCGATGCATTAACAGAACTAGCCGAAGAAGAGACAAAACAAGTTGTCCAAGTCGAAAAACTTAAAGGTCTTGGGGAAAAACAATTGCAAGATGCCCAAGATAAAAAACGCCAGGAATGGTTTGAATATCTTCAAAAATCAAAGGAGATAGCTGGTGATGTATTAAGAGAGATGGAAATTAGCAGTACGGATAGAAGAATAGAAATAATAAGTAAATTACTCACTTCAAAACAAAACACAATCGAAAAAGCTAGGGGTGTTAAGCAAAAAGGTATCGACGGACTATTAGCAGACTTTACTGCGCCCAGTATACATAGAGGAAGATTCCAAACAAAGATACCCATGGCTGACTGTACCATAGTTAGAGATGAAACTGACACCGAAACAATTGTGCATTACCATACTACCGGACTAAAAGCAGAACGAGTTCGCGGAGCATGGGTCGCAGAATGGTCTCCGATTCAAAGTGTTGATGAAAAATTTTTACTCGATAAGGGAATTAAACGAACTGAAGGCAAAAAAATGCGCATTGTTCTTCATCTTCAGCATACCTCAGAATTTAGCGAGCAAGTTATACCTTTTAAGGAACTAATACACAAAGTTAATCTAGATAGGGCACAGGCGGATTTTTCAATTCAACTTGAAGAAATTCCCTTTACCGTTGATGAAATTGAAAAATTAAATAAAGAAGTTAAAAAAAGAAGAATTGATCTTGACAATCCAGAAAACAACAGAAGGGTGGCGGTAGATAGAATTGAGTTTCGAAGATCACTGCTTGAAAAAAGCCGCACAGAATCTAGTAAATCAAGAACGGGCTATGTTGTAGAAAAAAACATAGATCGAATAGTTGATCACGTCTTTAAAAATATAGAGGTGTATGGGGTCGAAAATATCGACCTAATTGGTGGCTATATTTTTGAAGCATTGGTAGAATTAGAGTTAAGTGATACAGATTCGAAGCTGTCCCAAGATCTAATAGGGGTATTATCAGCCAGACCAGAAAACCGTAACGTAGATTTTAAACTATCTAGTGAAGAGGTAAAACGAGTTGAGGAATTATACACAGTCTACTCAAAAGAAAATGGTAACTCACATGCCGATAAACTGTGTATAGGGAATAATATTTCAATCAGAAAAATAGCCGGTTTAATAGAAATAAAGAAAGCCTCAAGTAGTGATATTAGTGAGGAATATGTTTCACAAGTTCTAAAATCAGCAAAAAACTTAAATTCATTTATCAGTTGGATAAACTCCAATCCAACTCTAAAAAGCGGCGAGAAAATATTAATTGGAAAATTTGAACAGGCTGCCTGGAACAACATGGCAATTTTTATAGTTGAACCACACCAAGAGGGAGATAGGGGTAATAGAAGTTTTAGAAGACAGGAATTTAATATCCATCTTTTAAGGTCGATAATAGACAGTAAGGTTATTCACGAAATAGCTACGGCAGTAGTTGGTGATCTAAAAAAATCCCCCGGACAAGCCTAGGGGATGATAAAGATCAACTATAAGTGGACTTTCGACCACCGCCGTCACCAGTTCTGGTGCCACTACCGGGATACTGATCACGCTTAACTTTATTTACCAAAGAAAACTTACCATAACGTGGATCGTCAGACATTAAGATCTGATAAGTATATTCAATACCAGCGTGCCAAATAACCACGTTAGACATCAGGTGAATCGTTCCTGCCACCTCCCAACCCCTCAAAACCAAAACATTTTCCGCTTTTGGGCTTCCAGGGGTGATTGCAACCAGCTCATTGTTTTTGGGAAGTCGGTTTGGAGTAAGCTTATTTCTAATCGGATCGATATAAAAGTGAGGAACGGATTCATCTTCACTCCTTTTATCAAGAATAGGCTTAATATATCTCGCAAACTTTTCTTCATCTCTCTTTTTTCGGCGTTGGTAGTTCGTAGGCATTCAGCCTCCTTTATTATGTAAAACTTGCAGACCCCATTCTACTATAAGGCATAGCTTCTAACAACAGCCCATAAAAAATCCTTAAACACAAGGGTTTAAGGATTTAAGAAAAACTTAATGATATTTGATTTTACGTCTTGGAGCGGAAAATGATTTTAAGTCGGAAGCTTTAATTGTCTCACCGGGATCCAATTCGATAACATTCTCATCTGGTATGTATCCAAGTAGTGGGATATCCCAACTTTGCCAAAGTGGCTTTTCTCCTCTTCGTAATCTACGACGGCTCAAGTCTTTGTCAACAATGTACTCAACATCGTTTATAATTTCACGATCTCCTAGAGCAGCGCAGATTTTATGCACCCTTCGCCACGGAGTTAGCCTTGTCTCCCTTAACCACACTTCACAAGCTTCACTTATTTCATCTAGGTAAAATATCTTCGGTTCTACGGCGTCAGCATCATTTTTTGACATACAATCTCCTTTTTTAAAGTATTTAACCTATATTCTATCATAAAATAGGCTTGTCAAGGCGGTGATATACTAGATTTATGCTAGATAATGACGACAAGAAGACGATCGACAAAATCAGCTTTGAGCAGGTTTTTCAGGCCATGCAGGACATAATTCTACCCAGGTTCGACGAAGTAAACCAAAAATTCGACGAGGTTAATAGAAGGATTGATGGTCTAAAAGACGAAGTTGGCGGTCTCAAAGAAGACGTTACTGACCTGAAAACCATGAGTGAAACCATAGATGATGACATGACAGGTATAAAAATGAGACTTAGCAGTGTAGAGAAAAAAGTGGACGTATTAATCGATTCTTCTATCGAGGTCAAACTTCTCAAAAATAGGGTTACTAGGCTGGAAGAAGCCATTCTCTAATACTTTGGCTATTGTTTGGCTTGGGGTGGTAAAATGAATAGTTATGTCCGAAATTTCACCTTCAACCCACCTTATTATCCGTGGAGCCCGCCAGCACAACCTCAAGAACGTCAATTTAACTATTCCCAAGAATAAATTGGTCGTCTTCACTGGCGTCTCGGGCTCAGGTAAGTCCAGTATGGCTCACGACACCATCTACGCCGAAGGCCAACGCCGCTACGTCGAATCTCTTAGCTCATACGCTCGCCAGTTCCTAGGCGTCATGTCCAAGCCAGACTTAGATCAAATCGAAGGTCTTTCTCCAGCCATTCTTATCGACCAAAAGCAGGGCAGCCACAACCCTCGTAGCACTGTCGGTACCGTTACCGAAGTTTATGACTACCTTAGACTTCTCTTTGCTCGCGTCGGCCACCCACACTGCCCCAACTGTGGTCGTGAAATAATGCCTCAGGATATCAATCAAATCTATCGCTCGGTTGTCGAACTTGCCACCAACCATCCTAGTTTTGACAAAAATCGAGGCACTCGCCTTTTAATTTTGGCGCCAATTGTCAAAAACCAAAAAGGGGAGTTTAAAGATCTCCTGCCCAATTTGGCCAAGCAGGGGATAGCTAGTGCCCGCGTCGATGGCAAGTCAATCAGTACCAACTCAACTATTTCTCTTTTTAAAAATAACCGTCACTTTGTAGATGCCGTTATTGATCGTCTCGTTATTGGCCAAGTTGGCACCGGTGTCGATTACGAAAAACAGCGCCTTATCGACTCCCTAGAGCAAGGACTCAAAATAGCCGACGGCGAAGTTTACATCTCTCTTATTACCGACCCCTCCCTTTCTTTTCCAGATAATCCCGAGCAGATGGAAGACCACCTTTTTTCTCAGAAACTTGCTTGCCCCGTTTGTAATATTTCTATTCCAGAAATAGAACCTCGCTATTTTTCCTTTAACGCTCCTGAGGGGGCCTGTCCAGAATGTACTGGTCTCGGAACCAAAATGATTTTGGATCTCAACTCTATTATTTCTCCCTCACTAAGTTTGCTCGAGGGCGGCATTGTGCCTCTTGCTTCACAGTTTGAAACTCGCACCTGGTTTGCCAAACTAATTTTAGAGGTTATGAACACCGTTGGTTTTAATGGCAACACTCCATTGGCCCTAATGACCGAGGAGCAAAAAAATATTCTTTATGCCGGAACAGGCGATAAACTTTACAGTATCAAAGGTCTCAATCGTCATGGTAAAAAGGTTATTCGCAAACAAATCTACGAAGGATTATCCAAAGAGTTTGAAAGACGCTACGAGGAATCTGCTTCCGAAAGTTTTAAAGAAGAAATCTCAAAATACTTAATCAAAAAAACCTGTCCTGTCTGTTTGGGAACTCGTCTCAAACACGAAGTTTTGGTCGTTACCGTTAATAATCAATCTATAAGTGATATTACCTCTCTGCCTACTAACAAATCATTTGAATTCGTAAGTCAGCTAAAAGACAAATTAACAATCCAAGAAAATCAAATCAGTGAACCAATTTTAAAAGAAATCGGTGATCGACTTAAATTTTTGATATCTGTCGGGCTAGATTATTTAACTCTGGCTCGTGAATCCGGAACCTTATCTGGTGGTGAACTCCAACGTATTCGCTTGGCGAGCCAAATTGGTTCACGACTTACCGGAATTCTTTACGTCTTAGACGAGCCAACTATTGGTTTACACCAGCGAGATAATGCCAAGCTAATCAACACTCTCAAGGAATTAGTAAACCTGGGCAACTCTTTAGTAGTTGTGGAACATGATCAGCAAACCATGGAGTGTGCCGATCACTTAGTCGAGTTTGGTCCACACGCCGGCTATCTCGGCGGCGAAATTACTTTCCAAGGCGATATTAATGAAATGCGACTCTCCAACTGCCTTACTGGGCAGTACTTGTCTGGTCGTAAAAAAATAGAAGCCAAAAAACCCTTTATTGTCAAAGAATCACCAGCCTCCATTCGCCTTACTGGCTGTACTCATCACAATCTCAAAGATCTCGATGTCGAATTTCCTTTAAACAAATTCGTTTGTGTCACTGGAGTTTCTGGGTCTGGCAAATCATCTTTAGTTGTCGACACTCTTTATGAATCACTTTCTCAAAACTTAAACCCAGCTCATAGGAAACAAGACATTCCTTTTGGCTCAATTACTATTCCCGATATTGTTAAAAGGGTCTCTTTGATAGATCAAAGTCCAATCGGCAAAACTCCTCGTAGCAACCCTGCCACTTATACAAAGGTCTTTGACCAAATTCGCCAACTCTTTTCTGACACTCAAGAAGCAAGGTTCCGTGGATATGGACCAGGTCGTTTTAGCTTTAACGTCAAGGGTGGGCGTTGTGAAACCTGCCAAGGCGATGGACAAATTAAAATTGAAATGCAATTTTTGGGCGATATTTATGTCACTTGCGAAACCTGTAAGGGGACAAGATTTAACGAACCAACTCTCGAGGTTCTTTACAAAGGCAAGTCGATCGCCGAAATTTTGGCCATGACCATGGATGAAGCAGCTAACTTTTTTGCTAACCATCCTGGTATCAGTAAAAAACTTCAAACCATACTCAAGGTTGGTCTGGGCTATATTAAAATGGGTCAATCAGCTCCAACTCTTTCTGGTGGAGAAGCCCAAAGGGTCAAGCTTGCTACCGAGCTAGCCAAAACCGGCAGTGGACACACAGTTTATATTTTGGACGAACCGACCACAGGTCTCCACTTTGAAGACTTAAATAAGCTTGTTCAAACCTTGGTCGACTTGGTAGAAAACAACAATACTGTTATAGTTATTGAACATAACCTTGATGTCATCAAGAATGCCGACTATATTATTGATATCGGGCCAGAAGGGGGAGAAGAAGGTGGCCAACTTATAGGCAAGGGTAAACCAGATACTTTTATGGCAAAATACGACACACCTACCGCTCAAGAACTTAAAAAGATTTCAGTGTAATGAAGATATTTAGGATAATAAATATTATTTTTTTTGCTAATTTATTATTTTTTCTTTCGCTAGCTAAGCAAACCTATGCTCTTGCCAAGTTTAATACTAGCTATCAAGTTTATTACAAGGTAGAAAATACTGGCATCGCCCACGTTACCTTTGTCATTAGTCAAAAAAACAATCTTTCTATCGTCTTTGCTACCGAGTTTGGGATTAGTTTAAATGAAACCAAAATAGCCAACCTAAAGGTGTTTGATGAAGGTGTGGCTGTAATCCCCAATGTCCAAAAAAATCAAAATCAAACCATCATTTCATTCCCTTTTGCCAAAAAGGTTGTTGGCAAAGACAAGCTACACAACTTTACCATCGAATACGACACTTCTGACATCGTCAACAAACAAGGAAATACCTGGCAAATAAGCATTCCTCGCTTCGAGTCGGACGAAAACGTCTCAGACCAAACTGCCATCCTCAATCTGCCCAAAGATTTTCCCAAACCAGCCTACATTGACCCCAAACCAGACATCGTCAACGGTAGTACCTACTACTTTAGCAGCAAGGTTTTGGCCAACAAACCAATAAGCGCTATCTTTGGCAACAATCAATTTTATAAAGGCACCTTGCAGTACTACTTAAAAAATAATTCCAGCAGCACCAAAGAGATAAGTATCACTCTACTGCCGAATACTGCTTATCAAAGTGTCTACTACGAAAAATTAGAACCATCTCCCGTCAGTATTGAGAGCGACGTTGACGGCAATCTTTTAGCATTTTACAAACTTAAACCCAACACCGAACAAAAAATAGAGACAAAGGTATACGTCAAAACCGATTTTTTGCCCAAATCATCACCGCAAAAAAATCTAATTTCCTATACTCAAAGCAACAAAATTTGGAACTACGATCATAATATTTTTACCATCCCGGAGGTAAAAAATCTGACTAGCCCCAAACCAATTTATGACTTTGTGGTCAATAAGCTAAAATATGATTATCAAAAAATAAATACGGCTCGTATCAGCAGAAACCCTGCCAGCGAAAGTCTGAAAAACTACCTTTCAGCTATTTGTACTGACTATACCGACCTTTTTGTAACCCTTGCCAGAAAAGCAAATATACCAGCTAGAGAATTGGAAGGGTTAGCTTTGTCCGAAAATCCTGACTTAAAACCTATCTCAGCAACCAAAGACGTACTACATGCCTGGCCTGAGTATTTCGATGAGGCGAAGCAACAATGGATTCAGGTGGATCCAACCTGGGGAAGCACCACTCGTGGTTTAGATTATTTTAATAAACTTGATTTTAACCATCTTGTTTTTGCTATCCACGGTGAAAATCCCGAAACTCCGTATCCGGCCGGGTCCTTTAAAGATCCAAATACAATGGAGAAAGACTTAAATTTTGAGGCTATTGAGGAGATTGTTTTCCCGGAAAGCAGATTTGAAATTTCTCAAGACTCATTTTTGTTGACGTCATCTAGTTACAAGATAAGGAATTTAACGGGTGTTTATGCCTCTGGTGAGCTAAGTGTCGCCGAAACTAATAGTACGCACACTTATCGAGAATCGATAAATATTCCACCATTTGGTACCAAACAAATAACTCTCAAAAACAAAATCTTCGGTCAGCTTTTTGGCAAAAACTCAGAAGTTATAATTAATCTTGATGGAAAAAATTACCTTACCCATAACCAAAATAACTCCTTATTCCAAAAGGGTGCTTTTTTCGCCCTCGGAGGTCTCATTTTGGGAATCCTTACCCTTTTTGCCAGGAGTTTACTTCTTCGAAGACAAAAATAAGGAACCTCTATACATCGGCAAATCAATTAATCTCAAATCTCGGCTCAAACAGCACTACGAGGGATTTTTGGAAAAAAGTACCAAAGCCTTGCATTTTATTCCCCAAACCAAATACCTGTATTTTAAGGTTTTAGAAAATGATATCCAGGCCATAATTACCGAGGCTAATTATATAAAATCATTTCGTCCAAAATACAACTCCATCACTAAGGATGATAAAAGTAATCTTTACATTGTTTTTAGTAATCCACCGGAAACCAGAGTGCTTTTATCGAGGGCAACAGACCTGAATACTTTTAATCTCGATAATTACCAAAATCAGGTCTTTGGTCCTTATACTTCTTCAAGTATTGCCAAAACTCTGCTCAAGCATTGTCGAAAAACGTTTGGCCTTTGCCTCCACCCCTTTAACTCAAGCCAAAGATCGTGTTTTAATTTTCATCTCAATCAGTGCCCTGGGGCCTGTAATGGTCTAATAACTCCAGCTCAGTACCAAGATAACATAAACCAAATTAAAAAATTCTTATCTGGTAAATTTATCTCCTTGCAAAAAAGTATCAAGGGACAGATTAAAAAGGAAATAAAGCTCCAAAACTTTGAACAGGCCGATAAACTCAAAAAGCAATACGAGTCCTTGGTCTATATTCTCAGCTCGGGCAACTCCTCTTTACTTCTACGTCTTTCGGATGCCACCCCCAAAACTCAACTTGCTTTGGTAAATACTTTGGCTCATCCCAAACTTATACTCCCACCACATCGCATTGAGTGTTACGATTTGGCTCATTTACAAGGAACAAACTATGTGGGAGCTATGACGGTTATGGTTGATGGCCATCTTCAAAACTCCGAGTATCGAAAATTTCATGTTAGTAGCAACTCCACTTCAGACCCCTACGCCATGAAAGAAATAATTAGTCGGCGTTTTGCTCACAAAGAATGGACCTACCCCGATCTAATCATCCTTGATGGCGGGAAACCCCAACTAAATACCGTCTTGCCCACCGTCCCCGAATATATTCCCGTAGTCGCCTTGGCTAAAAAACGAGAAACTCTAATTTTCTACGACAAAAATAATAAAATTATAAATCTCAATTTAAACTTAGAAGACCCCGTTTTAAACCAAATCATTGTTCTTCGCGATGAAGCTCATCGTTTTGGAAATACTTTTCACAAAAAACTTCGAGACAAATCAATGTTAATATAAATTATTAGCTATGAAATCCTTACTTCGCAATATTTTTATTAACTACTTAATAATTTTTTTAGCTACCATTATTTATCCTGGTTTTTTGGTAACTTCAGAGTTCAAAACACTTCTTACAGCTGCTGTTATTTGGCTCTTGCTTAATAAAATTGTTAAACCAATCATTAAACTCCTACTTCTCCCTATTAATCTTATAACTCTCAATCTATTCTCCTGGCTAATTAGTTTTGTAACCCTTTTTTTGCTTCAGGTTTTTGCCGACGGAGTTCGGATCACCAGTTACTCATTCCCCGGTATCTCTTCAGGTGGCTTCTCCATACCAGGATTTCATTTAAACATTTTCCTTTCTTACCTCGTAACCTCAATACTCTTAAACACGTTGCATACCTCAATCGTCTGGTTGTTTCGTAAAGATGGGGACTAAGATATATAATTAACCAATGAAAATAGGCCTTATTCTCCAAATCATCGTTTCTCTAGTTCTTACTGTCATTATTACCCTCCAGTCCCGAGACTCCTCTTTGGGTTCTGGCTTCTCCTCAACTCAAACTGGTTTCCACATCAAAAGAGGTCCAGAAAAAATCCTTTATCTCGCCACTATTGCCCTGTCGCTAATTTTTTTAATCCTTTCTTGGCTAAATATTACTATTTGGAAATAAAGTGACAAAGCTCAGAGAGAACATCTGGTATCTTTCCAGCTTTTTTAAAAAATACGCTAACTTCATTTTTGGCAGTCTTGTCTTTACAATTGTCTTACTTGTTTTTGGTAATTCCTTGTACAAAAAACTTCCCCAAGCCAAAAAAAATATCTCTGTGGGAATTGTTGGCCAGTTTGGCTCCAATCAGCTTCCGTCTCGAGTTTTGGAAATTCTCAATTCTGGGCTCATAACCTTAAACGAAAAGTATGAACCAACCCCAAACATCGCCGAAAGTTGGACGATCTCTGACGACGGCAAAACCTATTCCTTTCAGCTATATCCGGACAAAAAATGGTCTGATGGCAAACCCTTAATCGCAAGCGATATCAAAATGTCCATTCCTAACATCAAAATTGAAACACAAGATCCTTACTTCATCAGCTTTACTATTCCTACCAAATTTTCTCCCTTTATCTCCCTTCTTAACATTCCTCTCGTAAACAAAGAGACAAAGGTCGCCGGAAACTACAACATAAAACTAAAACAAAAAAGCTCAGGGATTATTACTCAAATTACCCTAGAGTCAACAGAAAACAAAATTAATTTTCTTGTCTACCCTACCGCCAAGCAAGCCTTAACTGCGTACAAGCTCGGACAAGTAAACACCGTCCTAGATCTTCCCACCGACCTAATTTCCGAAGCCAACTCTTACGGTCAAATAATCAAGAAAACAGATTTTTCTCATGTTACAACCATTATTTTCAACCAAACAGATCCAAACCTAAAAGAAAAATCGGTTAGACAAGCCATCGCCTACATGTTAAAAGATAAGACCTTTGGTGAGACAGAAGCTCTAACTACAATCAATCCTACCTCCTGGAGTTATAACCCCATTGTCAAAAACTATCCGCTTAATCCTCAAAGAGCTCGAGAGCTGGTAAAAAATAAAATTACTTTGGAGCTAGCTACTAGCCCAGAACTCTTAAAAATAGCCGAAAATATAAAATCTCAGCTAGACTCTGATATTTTTGAAATAAACACAAAAGTCGTTACCTCTACTCCCGAACAATTTCAACTTTATTTAACCACCTTAAACATTCCAGGAGACCCTGATCAGTACCGCGAATGGCACTCTACTCAAAGTACCAACATCGGTAGAGGATCGGACGAAAAACTAGATAAACTCCTCGAAGATGGCCGAATTACTTACGATCAGAAACAGCGCAAGGCAATATATTTTGATTTCCAAAAAACCTTTTCGGAAGAGTTGCCAGCCTTAGTTCTCTTTTACCCCTCAACTTTTACTCTTACTCGCCAACCCAACAATCTCGAAATTCTCAAATAGTCAATATGGTAGACTTTTAGCATGAACCATTGGACAGAGTTAAGTATCCAGCTTGCAAGTGAGACAAATTATCTCGACAAACTTTTTAGGATCTACCCCACAGTTCCTGAAGATACCAGGATTGTTGACAAAGCTATAAATGGGAGATTGTCGAAAAAGCATTTAAGGACAAAGATAGTGCTAGGCTGATGGATGTTTTGCTCGACATGCCGTTTTTCCCCATCAAAGATTCATACGTTGCCTATTTAAAAAAAACCAAACATCAATTGTAAAAAATCCAGAAACCATCGATCGGCTCTGTAGCAGACTCTACAAAATGGGATTAACAAAAATACTTGAAAAAGTATCTGAACCAAAAGAAACAAATAGGCAAATTGGTCCTCTTTTTCGAAAATGGTTACAAAAAGGGGAACTTGGGCTACCTCTTCAAAACACAGAAGAATTTTCAAAATCAATCAACGACGCCGTTCTTAACTGTGCCGATTACGGCTTAATGCACTTTGCCAAGGAACACTTGGGATACGCGGGAACAAAAGGGTTAGATTTGGTAGTTAGAGTAAACGGAAAATATATTATTGGTGAAGCCAAATTCCTTACTGATTTTGGGGGACACCAAAACGCTCAACTCGAAGATGCCAAAAATCTCTTACACGACAAGAGTGCAAGAGCTATAAAAATTGGGATTTTGGATGGCGTTCTTTTTCTTAAAGGGAAAAATAAAATGTATAAGTTTATTACCGAAAAGCAAGAAGAATTTCCAATTATGAGTAGCTTCCTTTTAAAGGAATATCTCTCTCAGGTATAGGAATATGTTTTTAAATTATCCGGGCAAAAGAAGTGCTGAAGAAATCCTCGAAACTGTAAAGCCAGCCAGTTTTTTTACGAATAAATTGCCGGATAAAAATCTTTTAATCAAAGGGGAAAACTTAAGTGTCCTAAAATCCTTAATCGACGGTGGGTATCGAGATAAAATCGACCTAGTTTATATCGATCCTCCCTTTGCCACCAAAAACACTTTTCGTCAAAGCGAGAATAGATCGACAACTATCAGTAGTAGCCAACAGGATGAAATCGCCTATGTTGACGATAAAGTGGGTGCCGAATTTCTTGAGTTTTTAAGAGAACGCTTGATTCTTCTCAGGGAGCTAATGAGCAATAAGTCTTCGATTTATCTTCATATTGACTACAAAATTGGCCACTACGTTAAGGTCATCATGGACGAAGTCTTTGGGATTTCCAATTTTAGAAACGATATTACCCGTATTAAGTGCAACCCGAAAAACTTTAGGCGAAAGGGTTATGGAAACATTCGCGACTTAATTCTTTTTTATACAAAAACAGATAATTTTATTTGGAACGAACCTATGGTCCCAAGAGCAGAAAATGAAATTGAAAGATTGTTTAAGAAAATTGATAAAGAAGGAAGAAGATACACCACAAATCCTTTGCACGCACCAGGAGAGACCAAAAATGGACCAACAGGTCAAATGTGGCAGGGAAGTTACCCGCCAAAAGGAAGACACTGGAGGTATGACCCTAAAATCCTTGACGAACTAAATGAGGCTGGTTTGATTGAATGGTCAAAAACCGGAGTTCCTAGAAAAATAATTTTCGCCAAAGATATGGTTCTTGAAAGAATGCAGGATATTTGGGATTTTAAAGATTCTCAGACTCCAGAGTATCCAACTCAAAAGAATCAGGAAATGCTAGAACTTATTGTAAAAACTTCATCAACAAGCAACTCTACTGTCCTGGATTGTTTTTGTGGCTCAGGAACTACCCTTGTTGCCTCTAATAATCTAGGCCGCAACTGGATAGGTATAGATAACTCACCTCAAGCTATAAAAACAGCAAAAAAAACGCTTAGAAAACACAGAAGGACCGTCTGATTTTAACTTTTATGTGGGCGAGGTGGGACTTGAACCCACATGAGTTGCCTCGCAGCGTTCTGAACACTGTGCGTCTACCATTTCGCCACCCGCCCAATACCTGAATTATAACAAGCGCATAATGACTTTAGTAAATAGATACAAAATATTGACACTACTTTGTTATAATTGACCCACAAGCCAAGCTAGCCAAGATGGTCACGGCGCGTGTCTGAAAAACACGAAATTGAGGTTCGAGTCCTCAGCTTGGCACATTGTTTGCTAAAATATATTTATTGCGGGAATAGCTCAGTTGGCTAGAGCGTCTCCTTGCCAAGGAGAAGGTCGAGGGT
>CAZPFY010000031.1:0-14805 GCA_964586045.1 uncultured Pseudomonadales bacterium
AGTGAATTAAGGCTGACAAAGAAACTACTATCTGAAGTTAGTGTAGAGGTTAATGTCGAAGGAAAATCATTTCCACCAGAAGAACTTATAAATTACTACAATGGAGTTTTTTTGGATCAGGTGCATCAAATTAAAGACAAGCTATTCCGAATGATAGCGTTATTATTGATTGAACCAGAAACAGCTCAAAAAAGTCAGAAAAAAGATCCCAAGAAAATTAAATATAAACCTTTTTTGGATAAGTATAAAAGTCGACTGGTTGAAATTGGAATTTATGACTTGCTTTCAAAATGGGGTTCAGGAGACCTTGTTCATGTTTTGAATAAAAGATCATATTATCACCATTATGTCAGCACCCTTCCGCTTAATTCTGACTACCAAAAAGTAAAAATGTCTAGATTAGCTCTAAAACCAGAATCTTCGCTATTTCTAAGTGACTATGGAAGGAAAAGAATGGCTGAGATAGGTGAGGAGTCGTTCAACAAATGGAGAGATGAGATTGTCGAGAAACTACAAAGCATTGTAAATGAGGTAGAAGAAATAATTGAGAACGTATCTGAGAAACTAATAGAACATTTTAAGATTCCAGTCAAACCGGAGATACTAGCAATCACAATAAATAAATATACTCAGTTTTTGAGTTCTTTAGATATTGTTAACCAGGCTAAGATTAATAAAATTAATCCATTAATCAAAGAAATTATTGACGCGTTTGTAAAGTTCTGTACTGAAGTAGTCGGCGATAAACTAGTCTCCATTTACATAGTTGGTAGCTGTGGGCGAGGTGAGTACATTCCCGGAACTTCGGATATAAATGTTTATGTCATCACAAGTATTGAGAATTGCGGATCGTACTCAAATGATGAAGTCCGTCCCATGAATGCTACTTTTTTGGGCAGAGATGAATTCTTGTCTGAGAAGCATAAACGGGATAGATTTATTTGTTGGTCTGATGGTATCTTACTTTATGGTGAGGAGTTTAAGTTTGATAAAAATGATTTTCCAAAACCAGGAACATTATTAACTTTATTGTTGAATAGAAGCTTTGTGGAAAAGTTAGAAAAAGTCAAAAAAGATGTAGCTTTGTTAATGAAACCAGACGCTGAAAGGTTACGACCTTATTGTCTAAAAGCAGTTAAGTTTATTATGGATTGGGACTTTGGTGTAGCAATGGCAAATAAGCCTTTTTATACAGCAAGTAGAACTGGAAAATTGGTGTACACAAAAGATGCGTGGCCAAATGAGCGTAGGACACTTACCCTCGAACAACTTTATAAGAATAATGCCACGATAACCCAGAGGGATTTTCCGTTGCTGATTGATGTGTTTTTTGAAAACGCAAAACCAAATCTTCAAAAATTACTAGATGTCGAAGCTGGGACTAATAAGTCCTCCCATTAGACAGCAACTAACTTTAGTTGACTAAACCGACTTTGCCCCCATTCCAATTCCAAGTAAGCATGCGACAAAGGTAGGGTCAAGGTCTCCTTTGAGAGTTAGATGATGAGCCCACTCATGGAGCAAAACCATAGCGAGTTCCTCTGGATCATGAAGAAGATATTCGCTGACTATAGTAGTAAGGTCGCCTTTGGCTTGCCCTAATACAAACGGATGAATTCTTGAATACTCAATCAAAGAGTGTAGTTTTTCTTTATTCCTTAATATCTCTATAAACTCGCGATTTGTTGCTTCAGCCAGACCCCCGTTATCAATTACCTCTAATAGTTGGTCGGCGAGAGAGTCAGATACTCCTTCGACCTTTTCTCTTACTTCGTCTGAGACATCGATAGGATTTAGTTGATTCTGCTTAATCAGCTCTTTGATAGTAGGTAGTGTTTCTTTTAGGACAGTGCTCTTACCGCTTTTACCATGAATCCATACTTTACGGGTGTATCCGACATATTGTAAATATGTCATAGCATCATCGCGTGTGTTATTGTCATCAATTATCACATCTGAAAAACTTTCTTCTACCACCTTTCTCCATATGCCGATATTTGTAGGGGTTGAATCAAACTTATCAAACAGGTTTCTTATATCTATGTAGTTATATTGATTGGAAGTAATAAATTTTTCATATACACTACGAATTAAATTCTCATCTGTAGTATGTGACATTAGAAAGTCAACATATTGCTGGAGTTTATCTTCTTTAATTTCATTTCGTTCTCTGGTTGCACACACATCGGGTACATCTAAGCTACCTAACAAAACACTTTTTGTTGTCACAAACAGGCCGTTTTCAAAAATATCTCCTTTGCTATCTCCAAGCACCTTGATAGGACCTACAGCACTTACCACTTCCACCCCACCCTCAAGATTGCGTGCATATTTTGCCAATCCCTTGGTTTCAAGTCGTGGATCAATGGCTTTTATGCAATTTTCATAGAATTCTCCATTTAATTCATTGAACATTATTTTTGTCTTTGAACCCTGAACGTTCTGATTTTTTTCTGATTCCAAATCAAATCCAGCTAAACTTACAGTAGATTTTCTACCTTTTTCAATTACGCCAATTAGGCTCTCTCCGGCTTTTGCCCTCCAATTAACTCTATTTTCTCCTCGTTTGCAAACAGAAGAGAACTCAAGCGATATCTGGTTTCTGCTAGCGGCAGCTAATAGCATTTTTGTACCTTCACCATACTTTCCCTCATCTAGTGGACTATCTTTTTCGGACTTACCCATTCTCTCTAAGCTTTCCGGTGAATACCCCTTTCCATCGTCAACAAACTCGATTCCGTTAATGGTGTCATCTGAATGAAGTCCGTTTGCCAATACCCAAGTATTTTCACCATCACGCAATACTGAATATCTAATTTCAACATTTCCTGCATTTAAGTGATTTTGTACAACATCTTCAAAAAGTCGTACCGGATTGTCCCAGTTTCCTTTTCCGTATTCGAGTGAGATAGAAGTGGCGACGTGTCCGTCTTCTAATTTGGTTTCAAAAAGTCCCTGACTATTTCTGTCCACAATCTTTAGCTCTGATAGATAATTTTGCGCCGACTCTAACAAATTTTGATCAGTATATCCTCCCCATGCCTCAAAATAACAGAACTTATCCCCAAACTTTAGCTTTCCTCCACTAGTTTCTATTTCCCAAACAATAGCCTTTTCTGAATTTGTTCGGTACAGAGTGTCTTCATGCTTATAGATAACTGAGTCTCTGAACTTTACATAGTCAAATGACGGTAGTTCTATAAATACATGATCATCGTGACGATATATTCTTTTACCTTCAACCTCACCCAACTCAGACATTTGATCAAAGCCAAAGCTCTCAACTTGATAACGGTCGTCTTCACCTCTAACACAGCGCGCAAATCCTAAGGAAGTCTTAAAGATATTATTTTGTAGTGGTTCGAGGTACCTAGTATCTACTAAACTTTTGTTTGTATTCAACAGCTCAATAATATTTTCAAGGTCAGAACTTTCTATTACCGCTTTTGAAAGTCTCTCTAGTGTCTCGAAATATTCAGCGAGTAGTCCAGTCTCGAATTCTCTCTGACCTTCAATCATATTTTTGAGAACATTAATATCAACTTCATAGTTAAGGTTCAAGGTGTCAATGTCAGCGATATTTTTCCAACTATTTTTTATAGCTTCATTGGCGATGTTTTGTGACTGGTGAATGTAAAAATTCTCGTCATTTCTAGCCAGAATGTAAACAGCTAGCAACCTATCCAAAGCATCTTTGTTTTCGACTTTTTTCGCCATTTCCCAATTTATTTGGAGAACTTTATAGCCCATTGAATATCCTTGACTATATTCATCCTCTTCGTCTTCTTCTACCGAACTTATTAATTGCCCCATTCGCACAAAATTGGTATGTGGTAGATGTATATCTTTTGTGTCTATCCCAAGGTCGTTTAGGAGCGGAATTATCTTCTTGTATCTTTCACTGAGCCAACTACTTGCATCTCTATAATCTTCAATATCTAGGTCTTCCCCCCGACCATCTCTTTTTCTCTTTCTAAACATCTCTGTTATTTCTGATTCAGAAATAAACTTTTCACCAAAATGGTCTACTAGTGTGTTTTCATAAAAATACAGACCCCACTTTGAGGTGTCAACTACTGTAATTGGTTCCCATTTAAGATCGTTCATAAATTCATATGATTCACCACCGTGGACAAAATATATTTTTTCAGCAAACTCCAAATCGAATCTCTCTGTAATAATCTCCATTACCAACTTTCTCACATTCTCCAAAACCTCTACTGGAACATCTCCGTTTTCATCAAACTTATGTTGAATTATGCCGTTTAAGGTCTTAGTTTCAAAAAAGTACTCTCCGCGTTGGTCACCACCAGAGCTTGATTCAATTCGATTAATTAAATCCTCGAGCATTTCTTTGTTTGCGTGACACCAATAGTCTGCAACGGAATCTAGTAGTTCTTTTGAATATTTATTTCTATCTCTTGCATCCAAAGCATCTTTGTCAAAAGTGCTATATCCAAATGCGAGTTTATCTTCCGTGTTTACAGGGTCAACTTTTACACCTTGAACCATTAACCCATCTAAGTGAGTAGACATACCAATTAGAGGCTTGCTAGGGTCGTAGTCGACATACTTGAAGTCCGATTGAAATCTTTGCGGAGCATCAAAAAGAATCTGAGAGTCGTATTCCGATTTTATGCAACGAATAAAGCTACCCTTGTCATAATCAGCGACCTCCCCTTTTACAAACCTAATTTCGGTTATTGAACCTGTTGGAATTGGCTCTCCCATCTCAACTTTGGTAACATGCAACTCCATAGAACCACTTGGCGATTTTCCAGGTCTACTTTTCCAGAGAACGCAATGCTCACCTTCTTCATCGGTGAAGTTATATGCTGATCTGGATTCTACCCAAAAACCCTTTTCTTTTATCAAAATTTCACTCATCTTTCCCCCTTCTCCAAACTTACCAATCTGATCTGGACTGTCTTTACCAGAGGAGTAAAAAATGGACTTAAGTGTGGCATCATAACCTTCACCCTCGTCACTAATTCTCCACCCTGATATATTGGCTTGTAAGAAATCTACTCTAGACATTTCTCTGCCATCGATCCACTCATCTTCAGAATTTTTATTATTAACCAATATTTCAACTTTTGGTAATCTAACCGAGTGGCTTTCAATATAGTCTCTCAGATAATTACTATTTTCTATTTTTTCTCCAGCAACCACCTCAACTTCATCAATTAGATAGTTTGCCATTTGATCTTTCAGAGTTGAATCGATAGCATTTTTGGTAGCAAGGTATTCGTAGGCTACTTTCCTTAATTCATTATGACCAAGGACGTCCTTAGAATTTGCTCCACAAACCGTCGACAAATCCTCAAGTAATTCATTTACTGCTTTCTTAAACTGAGCATCCAAATGATTCTGATATATATCTCTATACGACTGCTCAATCGTCCAAGTTTTCTCTGGATATTTAACTTCAATTTTTGAATCCAAGAGAATTCGTTCCTTGTTTACAAATTTTGGACTATTTTCACTACTATTATCCATAGCTTATGTTAATTCCTGAGAATGATTACCACAATAGCCTTATTTTACATGTATCCTTCCTTTTTAGTGCCTGCGAAGCAGGCACTTTGGCTGTTAAGCCAATGCTGTCTCAATCTCTAAATACCCACTGATAAAATATTCTCCTAATCAGTGGGTATTTTATGGCGAGATTGAAATTCGAAGCCATATATTGAGAGAGCTTCGCCACAATCACTAGATGTGAAGTTGTGACGAACATAAAGATGCGACAGCGATAGCTGCCGCTCGCTCGCAAGAGCAATTATCCCGACCGAATTGGAGTTGCGAAGCTTCGACTTTGAGGTCGGGATACTGAATTTGTATTCCTCACCGACAACCGCAGTTGGAGGCGAGGTGTCGCGCGACTGGTATACCCCGACGGCAGGCGGGGTTGGCGAACCGCGAGGCAATTTTGCCGAGCGGTGAGCCAATAACTAGAAGTTTTGTTGAAAATAGGTCCGAACTTCGTTATAACACCTCACTAAGTTCAGTTTGTTCCGAGGCGATCCGCAAGGGTCGCTTCGTTGTATTGATGTATCCGTCTAATATTTTCCTAAATTGATTGAAATTCTCGTCCGAGTCCCGTAAGGGTGGTTATTGGTTATATAAATTTTCTTGAGTGCTATGATGAGGCATGATTTTTTACCAAGAAGAGGAGCTAGTTCAAAAGGAGTTTAATGCAGAGTTTGGACCAAAAATTATGATTTTAAGACGACAGATATTGATGCTGGAATCTCTTCTAAACTTAATAGGTGAAAGCAAACTAGTTCGGGAAAATGACTATGATACATACGCCATATCAGTCCTCGCTTCGATTTCTCTAAAAAGCGTAATTAGCTGTCACGATAGACTATCTAAGGGATTTATCGGAGATAGTGAGGCAGTATTAAAGAGAGTAATCGAATGTTTCTTGGCTCAATGTTATTTTTCTAAGAAAATAGATAAAGCTAAGGAGTGGGTTGATGGGAAGATTATTTTGGGCAAGCTTGAAGGCAATAGAGCAAATTTAGCAAAATGGCTAGATGATAACAACAAAAGCCAAGAGATATTCCCAACTGATTCACCTGACTTCTTCCAGGATTTTGTATTTCGTGTAGGCTATAAAAATAATAATTATGTTTCGCATATGGATTTTAATATGGTACATAGAGAGATTGGACTGGATAATAATAGAGGTGATACTGTTGCGACTACCTTAGTTTTGGGACCTAAGTTCGATAAAGTATTTATGGAAACTATTCTGAACCGTTTAATGATGACCATTATGTGGGAAATATCATTAATAAATAATTTGTTTCATCACCTGATTACTGAGGACTATAACGACCTTTTTAAGCAGACTATGAAGTCTATTTCAAATATTTAAGTTAGCTTCAAATACTTACTTTTCAAAACAAATCTTGTTTTGATGAGCGAAAGTATTTCCAACCTTTCTTCTGATGTGCCCCCTCTGAGAATGTGGATTAGATAATTTTTCGCCATTGCTTTGAACTCCAGTTTTCCCGGAACCATACCATTGTCTCCGTCAAATTTCCCCAACATGTATTCTTGGTGGAGTACATCGGTTTTAAGTCGATGATATCTCTCGATGTCCTCTTGGATTTTTCGGGAAATTCCGGCCTGATTGTAAGATATTTTGTCGATATGACCTATTATTTGTTTAATGAGATCATCTTCCTCAACATATGGCTCGTTACACCCATAATCCAAATATCTCCGACAGTGGTAGTAGATATGCTTTTTAAACCCTCCTCCTCTTAATTTTCTCAGCTTCTCTTCTGCAGTTACCGAACTTCCGCAAGATCCACACTTTATTAATGTTTTGAAAGCAAAGATGTTTTTGTTCCATGTCTTTGGTACTGTTTCCAGTTGTTTTTGGACTTTTTCGAATAGTTCTTTGGTGATTAGCGGTTTGTGTTTTCCTTTGTACCAAATGCCACTTCCAGCTGGGAATTCAAACTCACCATAGTAGAATGGATTTTTTAGAATTGCATGAACTTTACTTGTGGGACACAACACTCCTTGTCTGGTTTCAAAACCAATTCTATCTAGCCATCTTTTTACTGATCTTCCGCTATGACCTTGGATACCAACTCTTTCGAACATTTGTTTTACAAATGGAGCCCTAATTTGATCGAGTATTACTAACTCGTCAGTTCGACCATCACCTTTTTGATTGAGATACCCCATTGGAGCCATACTGGGTTTCCAACCTAGACTGCATTTGTTTCTTAATCCCCTTTCGACATTCACCCCTTTGTTATCATTTTCTAATTTTGCTTGGGAGCAGAGAATCATGAGCAGGAATTTTTCGTTGGGACTATTGGTAAACGATTGGCTGTATGTTTGGATACGGAGTAGTTTCTTCTGGTCCATGAGGTCCACAAGGGTACCCAGATCACCCGCGTTACGACTTAGACGATCAGGTGCCCATGTGAGTATTCCGTTGAACTTTCCGGAGCGTATGCCTTTTATCAATTCGACAAATACTGGTCTGGCTCCAGATTCCTTGGCAGAGTGACTTTCTATTTTTATTTCTTTTACTTTTATGTTTTCTCTCTTTGCCAATACCTTCATTTCATCGATTTGAGAATCAATCGACATAATTTGTCTTTCGTCACTTTCAGAAGACTTTCGGGCATAGAGACAGTAATTTATTTCCTGTGTTTTTGTGGATGTATCCATTACTTATCAATGTACCGCAAGGTTGGTGGAAGTCTAGAGTCAGGTTAAGATGTGTTTTCACCTCCCTCTTTTATCTCTTTTCTAACACTACGTATTAGTTCATTGAGTTTGTCTACAGCTTCGTCTGACTCATTTGATTCGGATCCAACCGTAATCTTTAACAGTGCTGGAATAAATGACCTTATTGACTGATAAGAGATTTTCCCTTGAATTAATTTTTTAAGAATAAATAGAATCGTTTCTTGTCTGTTGAGTGAAATTAAATCGCCAATAAGTTGAGTTTGTTCTTGTGCTGGTAATAGCAGTCTTTTATCTGAGTACTCTGGATGTCGATGATTAAGCCAGTAGTAAATGGATGTTGGGTGTTTTTCTCTTATTAGGCTTAGTAGCTGTGATTCCGCCATATCGTTTATTAGAGACACCCCTTCTTTTAGTGCTAGGTCTGATTTTTCTTGGAATTTGGAGTCTTCATTGCGCCAGCGATAGTAGGTGGCTCGACTAACACCTGCCTTTTGACAAGCCACTTGTACTATCGGCGTAGAACTTAGATGTTCAAGGACATCAAGCTTGCTTTTCATAGAGCTTTGCTTTTAGCCCAGTTAGTTTTTCCCAACGACTTTTAATTACTTCGGCGTAGACGGGTGACTTTTCCATAAGATAGCAACGGCGCTTCATCTTGGTAGCTGCAATTAAGGTGGATCCACTACCACCAAATGGTTCGACGATCAAATCACCACGCCTTGTAAGGACTTTTATATACGGAATCAATATCTCTGTTGGTTTAGTTCCGAAAACTACACCTTGGCCGGAATGTGCTTCGTCGGAGGCATTGAACTCAATGAAATCGGTTGGCTGAGTTTTCTTTCCTTTCTCATATCCCTCCCATTGTGGTTTGCCAGAGATAGCGTAGAGAGCTGTTTCGTATTCCTCTTGAAGCCCATCAACCTCCTCCTCGTTGTTGTATTCGATATCAACATTTTTGGATGCACCCACCATGGCAATGTCGTGTTTACTAAAGAACTTATATTTAGAAGAAAAACCTTGGTGACGATTGGGCAAATGCCACACGATCATGTTTTTCACTTTCCAGTGCTTTTCCATCTCTCCCCAAATGGTTCTTAAGTTTTTCCAATTTTCGTAAACGATGATAGAGAAATGTTCTTTTTGAATGCTTGCAATACTTTTCATCCACTTCTCAGTAAAATCCGGTGGAAGGACGTCAGTTTCTAAGTATCGTCTATCTCTTTTGGCTCCAAATCCTGTGACTGCCTTACCGTGTCGCTTTGCTTTTAAATAGTCGAGAATGTAAGGTGGATCGGTAAAACACATATCTGCCTTCTCTCCATCCATTAACTTTAACCATTCTTCTTCATTGGTAGAATCTCCACACATCAGTCTACTTCCACCGAGATCGTATACATCTCCCTTCTTGATATTTATCTCGGTGATATTTAGTTTCTCAAGTTCTTTCTGAAGATCAAATTGTTCCGGAGTATCTTCGATATCAAAGATTTGGTCGATTTCTTCACTGCTAAATCCGACGCAGTCCAAAAAGGCTGAATCGTAGTTGGCGAGTAATTCCCAATCCCATTCACCAGTATTCTTATTAAGTCTGAGATTTAACTCTTTTTCTTTCTCGATATCTGGAATATTGACGTAGACGACAGGAATTGTTTCGAAACCCATTTCTTTGGCAACTTCCAAACGGAAATGACCACCAATGACGATGTTTTTCCTTTCGATTGCCTCGTTGACGATAATGGGATCGACCAATCCAAATCTGGTAATACTTTCTTTCAGCTGGTCAGCTGATTTTTTGTCGTGCTTTCTGGGGTTGTAGACCGCAGGGTTTAGCTCGCTAACTTTTATATATTTGACGGAAATATCCCGTCGGAGTTGTTTTTCCATATGTTTTGAACGGCTAATGCCGTAAAAATATGTTAATAATCAACTCCTAGACTGAGATATTGTTCATCTAGGTCGCATAGGCGATTGTTATCCCCCTTTGCCTTTTAGGTGGCTCTTGCGAGCCTACTGTCGCGCTCGGAATCATTTTTCATGCCCTGACGGTTCAGTAATTTTTATTTATCCCACTAATACTAATTATATAGATTTTTGTTGGATTTTTTTAAGACCTGTTTTTTGAGTTCTTCGGCGAACTTTTCTAAATCTTGATATTCCTTGTTTATCACAACTTTTACGCCTATTTTTAGTAGTTCCTCGTTGTATGGTGGGACAGAAGAAATTCCAATTATTTTATCAATACCAAATTTTTCAAAGTCTAATGCATGGAAAGATCCACCAATGGCGCAGTCACGATCAAGAAGAATTAGGTCAAATTTTAGATCACTTGGATTAAGTACCTTTTCAACTTGCTCATAAGTGGAGAGTACTACTGGAGCAAAATCAATTTTTGATTCAAAGAGCACACGAAAAATTATCGAGAGTGTCTCCAGATCATCTTCGAGTATAAGTATTGACTTCATTGGCCTTGTTTATCTAAATAGTCTTTGATAACCATCGTTGCCACACAGTCGTCCTCGTTATACAGAAGAATCCTGTCCATATCGGCTTTGTCTTTGGTTTCCAGATAATGGTTAAACCACTCTATAGACATGGCTCCAGATGGTGATTTATCCCGCCAACTAAATCCGAGATACTGGGCGATTTCTTTGAGCGAATAGCTCATCAGAGGCCAGTCGGTATATTTTGAAACTACAGAATACAGATCAATGGCTTTTTCTTCACTGAAGAACCAAGCTAGCTCCTCTTCGGTAGCCACATCAGGATATTTTTCTCTCATGCGGCGATATGTTGTCTTCTCGTGGTGGGAGTAATAATAAGTAGTAAAGTCGTCTTTTGGTAAGGATCGAATATATTTCCAGAAATTGTTCCAGGCTTCTTTTTCGGCACTATCAGTTTTGTCTAGAGCTGTAAATTCCACAAACCTCTCCCCTTTTGGAGAGCGCTCGTAAACACCATGCAGGTAGACAAATGCTTGGGTTGGATCGTCCTCAATATCAAAATATAGTTCAATACTGGTTTTAGGGAAGTTCAGTTTTTCGTAAATGACAGGAGCCTTGGTTACTTCCATAATTTTTGATCTTTGAACAAACTTGGTAAGTTTGGATTCTCCCAAGCCAACCAAAAACTTTTTATCTTTCTTCTTTTTGGCTAAGATAGAGTCGATGTCAATATCTATCAGATCTTTGTAGCTTTCGATATCCAAATCTCTTTCTAGAGCATCTCTATTGGCTCTGCCTAAGTAAAAAATCATACTTGGGTCACTTGTTTCTTTGATCCACTTTTTGCAACTCTGGTACCATGGGCAAAGTTTGCATTTGCCGGAGTAGGCTGGTTTATTTTTGATTTCGTTATTTAAGAGTTTTCCTGCTTTGACTTTTATTTCTTGGTACAAGTCCCAGTAAGTCTGGGGTGTTTTTGTGCCAATAGGTTTATCTAGATCATAAGTAGTTCTCTCGGAGCTGATATCAATAATGGCACCGGAGTGTTTTTTGGCGAAGCCGAGGTTGATAAGGACTTCACTGTAGAGAGCGAGCTGAACTGCATAATGCTTTTTGTATTTTCCGTCATTATCATTTTCTTCATCTACACCCTCTACTCCCATACCACTTTTGATATCAACGGGAAGGTAGGTACCATCTGACTGTTTTTCTAGAAGATCGGGAATACCGAAGAGCTCGCCGTGGCGAATTGCTCCTTGATAGATAAGTACTACCTCTGCGTTCATGGCTTCTAGAGTGTCTTTTTCTCTTTCTTTCTCCCCTACTTCCTTGAGATCCAGAATCTTTCCTAGCTTGCTCACCATATTTTCTTCGTGACTTACACCTTTTTCCCAAAGCATTTCCACAAAGGGATTAGTATCAGGATTCTTTTCCGCTATTGGACCGTAAACATCGCGCCAAATGCGATGTTCGCATTGAAGATAATTATAAAGTTTTGAAGGAGTTATATTCACTTGTATTGTCTTGTACCTTTGCAGTAAGGAAATCGACTGCAACCAAAGAATTTTCCATATCTACCAAGTCTAAGAATCATTTTGTTATTACATAGCGGACACAGTTTTTTGTCAGCGCCTGAATCTGATAGGTCACCAGCTACGCCCAATGTTTTTGATCCACTTACATAATGATCTAACTGCTTGTGTCTACGAACCTTGCAATATTTACAGAATCTACCATATCCTGAAATTAATGATGAGTCTTTGAAGTCTTCTGTTGTCCTTACCATCTTGCAATTTGGGCATTGTTTCTCTTCACCACTTTCAAGATTATTTATCGTTTTATGAATACTGCTGATGAGAAAGTTTTCGCAATAGTCACCATTTTTGACTAGATCTACTATTCTCGAGTTTAGAGTCGCGATTGGATCTTTGCCGATGTTGAACTTATTTATTCTTAAGAACTTATACCCATAGCTCTCCAATGTTTTTTGTCGATAAATATCGTCATCAGAATAATACTCTTGATAATTTGAGCTACTTATTCCTTCTGTTTCTCGGAAATGCTCTTTAAAACCATCATACTCAATAATAATTTTATGATCCTTTCCAGATTCATCTTTGTAAATAAGTAAGAAGTCTACTTTGTATTTAGGATGTTGATACGTTCTATCTAGGCCGTTCAAGTATTTTCCAAGTTCAAATTGAGGAAAAAATTCAATTTTATCTTTATGTTCCTTCCAGAAATCTGTCTGATAGAACCAATTCATAACTTCTGGTTCCATCTTGGATTTTTTATCAACTTGATCTACGCTCTTTTCTTTCTTAGCATCCTCCAACACGTTTGAGTAATGTTGCATGGCATCCCCGATAGAGCCGTTATACTTGTCAACTTGCTTGCTTAAGACGAAGAACATGCATTCTTTTGCACGACTCAGTCCAACGTTTAGTCTTTGAGCTTTGATCTTTCCGTCTTCCTCACTATCAACATCATTAAGATTTTTTATGAAAACTCCCCACAAGTGATCGTCTGTTTCAGTAGCAACCATCGAGTAAAAAATCATGTCCCTCTCTTCACCTTGACAGGTGTCAAAGGTCATTATCTTTAGTTTCAGATTGTCATAAAAATAGTCTCTTTCGGGAACTTTTGAAATTAGCTCAACTATTTTTTTCTGTTGATTTGTATGTGGTGTAATAATTCCAACACTAATATTTGATTTTTCTCGATAGAGCTTTTTAAGTTCAGAAATAATGAACTCTACTTCAAGTGTATTGGTATTGGGAATAATTTCTGATTTTCCGTCATGTTTTATGATCTCAAAACGAATTACTTCATTAATGTCTCTACCTCTTATTTTCATGACCTGAAGACTGTTCTGGTAGAAATACTTATTAGAGTAAGAAATGATCTCTTTATAACCTCTGAAATGTTTAAGCAGCTGAGTATTGTAGTTACTTATGAATTCAAAAAATTCAAGAATAGAAGTCTTAATGTTAAATTTCTCTAACTTAACTAATTTAACCTCATCCTTGGATATGTTCTTAACAAATGAGTCTCTCAACTGGCTTAGGTATTTTTTATTTTCATCACCTCTAGCTTGGGCAGTCTTTACATTGCTAAATTGTTTTTTATCTCCGAGTATAAGGATCTTCTTTGCTCTTAGTAGTGCGGGAAAGGCTTGAGCAACACTCACCTGAGAAGCCTCATCGATAATAACCAAATCAAATAAGTTTGGTTCGAGTGGTATATATTCTGAATAATCTCTTATACCAGCCAAAATACAAGGGAATGCGTTTTTTAATTTAAGGAATTCATCTTTGGGGAACTTTGTTTTCCCTTGTATGATTTTTTTAAGTGCTGCTGCAGTGGCAGCATGATTGTTTGAAAAATCAATGACTCTTTTGTCCATTATGTTGGCCATTTGAACGGTCAACAAATTTTCTATACACTTCTTTTGTCCTAAATAATTTAATTGTGGAACATCTTCAAAGTTGCGTTTTATTTTTTGAATAAGACTCAGATATCTCGATATCTTTTGAAACTCTAAGTCATCCACATCAACGATCTGATTTTTTGTTAGATGCTTAATATCTCTTTCGGATATCCCTGAATTTTCTGCAAAATCAGTATATTTATCTAAAACAGTATTTAAATATTCAACATCCTCATGAGAATCAGAAACGGAATTTATTGTGTTTAATAATAATTTTAGGTTACCGTTTTCTTTTTCTAATTTATCTGAACTTAGGTAAGAATCTACATTCGACAGGCTTGAAGCAAAGAAGTTCGTTTCACTACTTATATACTCACCAAAACTATCAAACATCTGAGAAGCTTCTATAAATGACGTCAATTCCTTAAAAGAATTAATATCGTATTTCTTAATAATATCTTTTGAGGCTATTTCTGATATGTAGCCCTGATACTTTTCGACGGTTGCAGTTAAGTTTTTGAATTTTTCGTAAAGCCTCTCGTCACTTTGTAACCCAGATACAACTTTTATCAAATCCATCTCTGATGGAGTTGAAATTAATTTTTTCTCAAATATTTGTATCTCAGGAATTAACAATGAAATCTGTTTGAAATTGTTGAAAAACCTATGTAAATTAACCTTTTTGTCAATTCCAAAATACAATTTTAA
>CAZPFY010000032.1:0-14405 GCA_964586045.1 uncultured Pseudomonadales bacterium
TTTTTCTTCTGGACATCTTTTCCTTTTTGGATACCAAGTTGACCTACAACCTTACTCTTTTTAGTGTTGTTATTACTCTCGTTGTTTATATGTCGCCTACCTTCTCTGGCAACTTTATCAGTAAGTCCATGCGTGTTTCTATCCCAGAGTCATACTTCGAGCTTTTTGATTATCTAAACACCCAGCCCAAAGAAAACAGAATCGCCAACTTTCCCCAAAATACTTTTTGGGGCTGGAACTACTACAACTGGGGCTATCGCGGCTCTGGTTTTCTTTGGTACGGTATTAAGCAACCTATTCTCGATCGTGCCTTTGATGTCTGGGAAAAAACCTCTCAAGACTATTACGAGGAACTTTCTACCGCCCTTTTTTCCCAAAACAAATCTGATTTTGACCAGGTAATTAACAAGTACAACGTTACCTATTTATTAGTCGACAAATCCATTATTGCTCCAGATACCAAAGCCGATTTAGGCCTCAGCTACTTGGATTCAGTCCTCAAAGATAATCCCCAATACATCTTAGAAAAATCTTTCGGCGACAATTTACTTCTCTACAAAAACACAAATCAAAAATCCCAAAACTTCCTCTCTATTTCTGACTCCGCCGACAGCGCTACTGCGCGTGCTGACTCCCTGCCGATTCTCTCCTTCCCCCTCCGTCCCTCCCAAAATTGGTACTCCAAAGCCAACTTTCTCAACACCAATATTTCTCTCCCCAATCTTGCCGACAGCGCTACTGCGCGTGCTGACTCCCTGCCGATTCTCTCCATCCCCTCCCTCTCCGAATCCGAATCCCTCCTCCCCTACAAAATCGAATACCGCAAAGGCATTTCCAATCTTTTTATTCGCTTCACCCCCATCACCCCTGTATTCTTTCTCAATCAAAAACAAATCGACCTAAACACAGATCCGCAAGCTATTCAAATTCCAATTGGTGTAAATGCCAAAAAATTTATTCTCAGTATCAATTCTCAGCATTTTCCCTTCGAACTTCCTTCTGAACTAGATGATTTCCAAAACTACTATTCCATTACCGAAAGCTACCTTCTCACTCAAAAGAGTTTTGATTTTGGTGTTTATCACGGTGTCCCCAACGAACAATTGCCGCTTATAAATTCTTTAGCCAATGCGAGTCCCACCCAGTGCTATCTCAACAAAGCCAATCGCAAAATAGAAAAAATACTCTCCCCTCGCAGCGTCACTCTTTTGGGCACCGATCTCGTTGCCTGCCTCTCTACAAAACTACCAAACGTTAATTCCAATCAGCTAATCGGCATCTCCTTCACCTATTACTCGCCCACTCTCACCTCGGCCAACGTTAATATAACCAACGAAAACTTCGGAGCTACTAATACTAGCCAGCCCCTAGATCCTAGTAATACTCCCAAAAGAGCTCAACTTTTTGCCAAACCCTCAGACCAAAACAAGCAAGTCAATTTAATTCTCGAAGCCTCCGAAACCAAGTCCATTCAAGAAATAACTTACAAAGACGTTTACCTTACTACTCACGACCCCATTTTTAAAACAACTGTTTTGCTTAATAAAATTCCCAAAAAAAATATTACCCTAACCGAAAAAGAAAACAATCTTCAAATTTCTCTTCCCAATACCAAAACTCAATTTGATATTGGCCAAATAGCCAGCTCCAACGCCCTCTTTCCCGAAAACAGAAACTGCGACCAATTCAACAAGGGCGAAACAGTTAAACGAGTTGACACCGACAGTATTCTTTACCAAAGTCGCAACGCCATAGAGTGCGACTACCTTAGCCTTCGTCACTTTGATCACTCTCTCAATTACCTCATTGGTTTTGAAGCTCAAAACAACAAGGGTTTGCCGCTTACTACTTGCCTAGAAAACCATACCACCAGACGTTGTGATGTCTATGAACGCCTTTCAAACCTTAGTGGCACCCAATATCTCCTCAATCCAGTAAATAATCCCCAGGAGTCTCCAGGCTACACCCTCCACCTTTTTAATCAATCAATTGGCAACCGTATTACCGAAAATCGTTTGGACTCCATCACCATTCGCCCCCTCCCTCTCATCTTTCTCAAAAATATTTACATTTCAAATCATACTGACTCTGCCGACAGCGCTACCGCGCGTGCTGACAACGCCGAAGCATCCTTCTCCCACCCCGCCGAATTCCTCTACACCGCCACACTAACACCAGCCGACAGCGCTACCGCGCGTGCTGACAACGCCGAAATCCACCTCTATCAAACTTCCTCACCCTACTGGAAAGCCCTTATTCTTCCAACAGAATACAAAAACCTCAATCCCTGGCAACTAACTCTAAAAATCTTACTTAATTACAAATCCCTCCCCCAACTCGAAAAAATAAACAATAACGACTGGTTCAATACATACTCTCTTGAACCCGTCATTGCGAATCACGAAGTGCTGAAGCAATCTCAAACCACAAACATCGCCATCATATACCTCCCCCAATACCTCGAGTTCTTCGGCTTTGCTCTTTTAATTCTCACCAGTATTATTCTTCTCATCATCTCTCTCACTAAAAACCTCTCACACCATAAAAAAGCCTCTAAATAATTAGAGGCTGCGCCGCCGTTCCTTTTCTAGCATAAGAAATCAAATAATTACCATCCAAGGGCTCATCAACCAATGAAATTCTTGCCAACTGGCTAAAACACTTCTCTTTCATTTTAATTTCTAGCTCCTGATAGGAAACTCCAATCAGGTCCTTCCCCGCATCATTAGAAACCGAAAACACCAATCCTTTTTTAATTTCAAAACACCATACTTCCATACCACCTCCTAACAAAAAACCTCAAAGTAGGAGTGACGACTATGCCTGCCCGACTTCGTCACCACCCCCACCTTGAGGTCTTTTGTTACAGTTGACACCCATTTTACAGAGTGTTAATCTGTAAGTGGTTAAAGACTTCTGTCCAGTCAATAACTAGAAAAAGAAAAGCAATGCTATTCGAGTTAGGCTGCGGTAGTATTGCTTTTTTCTGTGACTAAACACCTTGCCATTCCCTCCAAAAAAACAATCCCTTACCGATCTGCAGATAAACTGACAAACCGATAAACCGGACTATTTACTCATCACCACCAGCTGTTGGCCAAACTGGCCCATTCTGGCGATTTGTGAGGAAGTAATTTGTTGAGCTACCAAGGTAGCTCTGGTATTTCGTGAAACCCGAATGGTTCTTTTGGGACCCATTCCAAGTCTTTTGAGCAGGTTGTTCATAAATTTTTAATCTTTTTCCGCGATCTAACAGAAAATATATCACATCTTGTCAACAACATCAACCCATAGCCCATTTTCTCACTATCCCATATTTAATTTAGCCTCAAAAAACCACAAATATACCCCCCTCCCTGTATAATCTCCTCAGCCAAACTTTAAAAAATAAATCAGGAGAATCCCCGTGTCCCCTACAAAATCTCACTTGCTTGCGAACAATCTTCCTTTTCATCCCGTTATATTCCTAGAACCGCTTGTCCAAACCACAATCGACGAAATAAAAGGCCATCCTCAAGATCCAGCAATCGTCATCGCCATTGTTATTAAAGAATTACTTGGAGAACATATTCAACACAATCTGGAACCATTCCTAGAGCTTCTAAAGGCAAAATACCAAACAACTCCGCCCGACTTAAAAATGTTTAACTATGGTTATACCTTTATCTTAAACACCGTTATCATTAGTGCTCTCTGCAAGGATACTATTCCAAGCAAAGAAAGATTTAATCTGTTCAACAAAACTTTTAACTCCAGCCTTGACCCTCTGGTTTGGGCCATGCAAGCCAAAATTCAGGCCGACCTTAATGCCACCATCAATTTATACCGACTCGATCCGTCTGCCGCTTTTGTTTTTCAGTTTTGCGAAGACTATCCCTTCTCCACCAACCCCTATTTTCTTGCCGGCATGGAAGCTGCTTCAATTGTTTTCTTTTCTGTTAGCCAGGATCTCTCGGACAAAATGCCAAATCTCACCTGGCTTCACGAGTGGCAAGGAATCTCGTCCCTCTCTTAAATTAAAAGACCCTGTCTATGACAGGGTCTTTTTCTTCGCAATTCGCTCAATTTTATAATTTATTTTTGATTTTCCGGCAGATCATTGCGAATCATATCCAAGTCCACCGAAGAAAATCTTGTCCCGGGTAAATCTTTGAAGCCATTTGATATTACGGCTCCAAAAACCACCCAAGCAGGGAATATACCAAAAACAACCATTGGCCAAATGATGTTATTTGTGTACGAGATCCAGGCAAGTACAACAGAAAGTACTAATGATGCAAACCCGCCGGCCAAAATCTTTTTCCAGGGCCAAGAATAAAACATCCCAAGCGCAATGAAAAACAACAGGGCCATGGGAATTGCTACCACCACCCCAAACATATTCACTTCAGAGTGCACTTTATTCGCCACCAATGCCATAAGCAGGTAGCTCAAGAACAACAGCAAAAACCCAAAAGATCTTTTCATTTTTACTCTCCTTATTCCGAAAATAAATCAAAGAATATAAAAACAACCACAAACGAGACGACAATGTCTGCACAGGCTACAAATGGCCACGCCACGAACCAATTAAATCCAACCATCAACCCTGCGAGGGTAACAGTTACAAGAGCGTAGGCATAAAGCTTGGTACTCAAGCCATCAGTGCCTTTGTGTTTCAAAATCACACCCACAACTGCCATGCTCAAGTATCGTAAAACCAAGTTGTTCATGTTCACTCCTTCTACATCAAATTTTCCTTATTATAGGACCTAAACCCCCAAAAGTCAACTCCATAACCGATTTTAGGCACAAAAAAAGAGACTTGAAGGATTTCTCCCCAAGTCTCACATTCAGCCTACCATTTCCAGGCGGCAACGGAAACCATTTTAAAATCGCGGTCATAAGACCATCTACCCACATTCCCAGTACGAGCCAAACGTAGAGGCTGGGATTTTGGATAACAAAAACAGAAATGGCTCCTGCAAACAAAAACGAAAAAAGCAGCGGGACTACCGTCCCCCAAAACTTCGGCTTCATCGAGTTTGCAATGCCTTCCATAAAGGCAACAAAAACCGATGAAATTGCAAACCAAGCGTATGTTGCATTCAGGTCCTGGTTTGCGTACATAAACGCCAACGCCCAAATGGCAAAGTGAATAATAAGCGCGATCTCGAACTGATACTTCTTGGCAACGGCTCCCACAGCCTCAAATACTGAATTTTTTATCGACACGAAAGTCATTTTTATCTCCTCTGATATTTTTTCATGTTCAAACCCAAGTTTCTTGACCCCTCAATTTTACCACAAACTCCCCCAAAAGTCAACACTATAAGCCTTCAAGGACTGTCCTTGAAGGCAAATTCATGCCTAAACCCTTATTTTTAACTCATAATATGATATAATCATGCTCAATACTTTAACTTATTATGGTTTTTCACCATTTTAAAGGGGGCGCGCGCTCCCAAACACGCCTGGAGGGCAAAATGTACTTCGATTTCCCCTATTTCCACCTCTCCCAGTTCTTCAATTGGGACTTTATCAACAACGCCTGGCCGTTCTTTACCTCGAGCTGGGCATGGATCGTCGTCCACTTTCAATTCTGGATGGCCTGGTCTTGGCACTGGTTTACTGGTCTTTCCGCTTTGGACTGGGAAACCTTCAAGCACATGAACAACTGGATCTGGACCGAATACTATCCCAGCGGTCACAGCCTCGGACTCCTCTGGACAGGCTTTTGGTCATGCATAGGTTCCTTTCTTGGGACAATCGGTATTTTTATTTGGTGGTTTATGGTTCACTTTGTCTGGCCAATTGTCGTAGTAATAGTTACATTCTTAGCCGCATGTGTTTTAGTAGTGCTCTGGTTTCTGGCTTTAGCTGTTTGGTTAGTAGTTTGGAAAGGAATTTTCTGCTTACTATTCACAACGGTTTGGAATATGGTTGCCTGGTTTCTAATAGACTTTCTCTGGGCAGGCGTTGTCTGGTTGTGGCCATATATTTTAATTCTAATTAAATTCGTCATTATCGCCATACTTATACCTGCTTTCGCCAGTGTGCTACTAGAAGCCACCAAAAAGAAAAATGTATTTGTTTACATTTTCTGCTGGATCGGCTGGACTATACTTCTAGTTACCACCATGCCCACCTGGCTAGCAATCACAATGGTTATTTCAACAGTGTTAAATTACAACTCCGAAGATCTTCAAAGACTTTAATTCCCAAGACGCTCATTCGTGAGCGTCTTTTTTTTGCCTCCAAGTACCTGCAAGGTCTGACCTTGCAGGCAAATTTTACCAACCTCAGTCAAAACTTAAGGATTACTTGACAAATCAACTGTAATACAATATATTACAGATATATGAGAACAATCATGAATATTTCCGTTCCAGAGCCTATGGCCATTCTAATCGACCAAGAAGTTGCCACTGGCAAATATGCATCAAAAAGCGAATTTTTTAGGTCTCTTTTTCGCAACTGGGCAGAGATAAAATTGGCTAATGAACTAAAGGAATCTCGCAAAGAGATGATGGCAGGCAAGGGAAAGCTTCTTCGCTCATTATCTGACTTAGATTAAAAATCAAAAATGAACATTTTATACTCTCCAAGATTTGAAAGAGAGTATAGAAAATTACCAAAGAAAATTAAGGAGCTAGCAAAGATCAGAGAAGTAATTTTTCGCAACGACCCTTTTGACACCAGATTAAAAACTCATGCTCTAACCGGCACGTTAAAGGGGTCTTGGTCATTTTCAATAGATTTTAAAAACAGAATAATTTTTGACTTTAAGAAAAACAACACTGTTTGGTTTCACACCATCGGCTCCCACGATATATACAAACATTGATACAATACCTCGAGCTTTCGATTTTTGCCTGCCCGCCTAACTGCGTAGCTGTTGGCGTGGAGTTCTTGAGTTTTTATTTGTATACTCAAGGCATGCCCAAATCCAACGTTGTTTTCTTTTGTAATAGTTGTGGCAATGAATTTGCCAAATGGGCAGGCCAATGCCCTGCTTGCCACGAATGGAATACTCTTGTCGAAGCCACCCCTTTCTTAAAAACCACCAAAACCAAAACCGGTAGTTCAATATCCATTAAGCCTGCCGAAACATACACCGTAAACTCCGCCCTCAAGTCTCAAACTTCTCATACTTTTTCTAGCAATATCTCCGAAGTTGATCGTGTCCTTGGACCTGGGCTTACCAAGGGCGGTGTTTATCTCCTTGCTGGTCAGCCTGGCATCGGCAAGTCCACTCTTCTCACTCAACTTGCTATCAAAGCCACCACCAGTGTTTACTATGTTTGCTCCGAAGAAAATCCCGCCCAAGTGGCTACTCGCATTTCGCGCCTCACCGAGCGAAGCGAATCCGCCTCTGGCGGAAAAACCAAAACAGACCATATTCAACTTTTAAATACTTCAGTTGTCGAAAATATAACCGAAACCATAAAACAAAATCCCAATTCACTATTCATCGTCGACTCTATTCAGTCCGTTGGCACCGCCATAAACCCCACCACCCCGGGCTCACCAAGCCAAATAAGAGATAGTGCAAACTTACTCATTTCCTCAGCAAAAGAGCATAGCACCCCCCTAATTATAGTCGGCCACGTTACCAAAGATGGTGATATTGCCGGTCCCAAAATGCTCGAACATATGGTCGATGCTGTCTTAGAACTTTCAGGCGATCGCCAGCACATGTTGCGCCTTTTAAGAACCATCAAAAACCGTTTTGGCCCCACCGACGAAACAGGCATTTTCCGCATGGACAGCACCGGCTTGGTAGAGGTCAAGGATCCAGGCTCCCTCCTTCTCGATGGTCGAATTGAATCTGCTCCCGGCTCCTGTCTTACCATGATTATGGAAGGCACCAGACCCCTAACCATCGAGGTTCAAGCCTTAGTTGTGCACTCTCCTTTGCCTGTTCCTCGCCGTGTAGCCAAGGGCATCTCTCCCAATCGTCTCCAGCTTATCTGCGCCATTCTAAGTAAGCATCTGAATCTTCCCCTGGCCACAAAAGACGTCTTTGTCAATGTTACAGGGGGCTTGGAAGTCAAAGATCCAGGAGCTGATCTCGGCATTGCCCTAGCCATTATCTCCAGCAGCAAGGATAAACCCTTACCAGACAATTCAGTTAGTTTTGGCGAACTAGGACTTCTGGGTGAAATCCGTAAGGTTGGCTTTACCGAAAAAATGCTCAAAGAAGCCAAAGCTCTGGGCTACACCACCATCTATTCCCCCACAAGCCACAAAACCATCAAAAATATCTCTCTTTAATTTATTTGATATATTTTGTATTAGTTGACAAAGTATCAATTCCAATATATAAATATAGACAGACAAAGGCGCAAGTCTTTGTTCAGAGAAGCTAGCAATAGTCGATCGGAAGAAGGCTCCGCAAGGAGTTCTTTTTCTTTTTAGACCCGATAAACACAAAAAAAGCCTCTGTATACCAAAGGCTTTATTTTTATTATTCTTCCTTATCCTTATTTCTCTTAAACGCTGACGCTATCGACCCAGCTGTTCCGCCAAACACACTTCCCAAAAAGCTAGCAATTGCATCTCCAGCAGCCTGACCAGCTTTTGGTGAGTTCGCCGCAAAGCGGGCCAACGCCTCCTCGCTTTCGGTCGCTTTCATAGCCACTATTTGGCGATGAGTTTCCACAGTCTTAGCAGAAAAACCAGATTTCTCAACCGCCATCACCGTAATAATATGCAGCAAATAATCCACTTTCTCTTTCATCGCCTTTGGCAATCCATCATAGGCCGCATTGTTACCATTAAAAACCTGAAGCACCAAACTAATCAACGAATCTTGAACTTGTTGTGATCTCAGAGATATTTGAACTTCTCCTACTTTCAAATACGCCCCCAATTCTCTATCTATTCTTTCAAAAGCCTCTCCAACCGTTTTGGGAAGCTGTTCCGATGGCACACCCAGCTTTTTTAATTCAGCGACATACTGAATCGCCACCTTGACAGGCATAATCGACTGTTCCACCTCGTCGACTAACATCATATTAGTTGTCGAACTTGATGCCATTTGGGTTACCGCGGTATGAATTAAACTTCTTCCGTCTTCCAATGAAACCGGGTAACTCTTCAAAACTCTCCCAGTTGGAGTCTTTAGCTCAATATTAAATCCTATAACTGTCTTATTCCCAGCTCCCCCGTATACCGCCGAAATAGTTCTACCCCCACCCAAAAATAATGGCGTAGCCGAATCAATAATTTCCAAATCCGAATCCTGATCAACAACCACAATATCTTTCTTTTCTTCAACTTCAATTGGTTTTTTAGAGTCCATAACTTAAACCTCCATCAGTACCGTTAAATTGCCTTGCAAATCAAGACAATGGAATTGGTAGCTAAGTTTTGTACATTATAACCCTCAATTAAAATATGTCAAATTCAAAATAATAATAAATTATAGGTTATATACCACTCAATTAAATTTAAGCTAAAATAAGTAACATGCAGAATACAAGCCTCCTCGCCATTTTTCTCACCGGTCTCACCACCGGTGGCCTCACCTGCCTCGCTATCCAAGGAAGCCTTTTGACCTCCATATTTGCATCAGCCAGCTTTTCTCCCTTGTCAAAGGGAGAAGCGGCGAAGCCGAGAGGGATTAAAAACCACTTTCTCCCCATATTGTCATTTTTAATATCCAAAATTGTTACCCACACCCTCCTTGGTTTCTTGCTTGGCATTCTTGGAACTTCCCTCAAACCATCTCCAATTTTCCAAGGTTATTTTCAAATAGCCCTTGGCCTCTATCTCTTTGGTATTACTGGCAACCTTCTCAATCTACACCCTCTATTCCGATACTTTGTCCTCACTCCACCCAGGTTCATTCTCAAATACGCGAGAAAAATATCTCAAGACTCATCCAATAATTTCACACCAGCTATTCTAGGTGTCATCACAATTTTTCTCCCCTGCGCCACCACCCAAGCTATAGAGGTTTTAGCTCTCACCACTCAAAATCCAATTTACTCCGCCGCCATGCTTTTTTTCTTTGTCCTTGGCACCACCCCCACCTTTTTAGTTTTTGGCTTTCTCCTTAATAAAGGCCAAACAAGTTTTCAAAAACTTTTTCCTGCTATTTTGGGAATCTTTCTTTTGGCTATGTCCTTATACACAGTTAACGCTGGTATAAGCTTAACTGGCTCCGTTTATACTTTTCAAAACTTCTGGCAAGTCGCCACCAACAGCAATAAAAATAACAATTCCGTTCTAGGCGACAATATCCAAACAACAACTATTAATGTTACCGATAACGGTTACTCACCCAACAATATCACCCTCAAAAAAAATGTCCTCACCAAGCTAGAACTCATTACTACCAACGTCGCCAACTGCTCTCGCTCTTTTACCATTCCCAGTTTAAACATCAGCAAGCTACTTCCCGAAACTGGTACAACAATTATCGAGTTTACTCCAAAAACCGAAGGTCCACTCGCCTTCTCCTGCTCCATGGGCATGTACACCGGCAAATTCAACATCATCAACTAACATCGTCATTGCGCGCCAGCCCCCTCTGGAGGGAGTTTCGTACTCGAACCGTGGCAATCCAGGCAGTTGACAATCAAAAAGTAACATGTTACTATAATAGTAATATGTTACTTAATCAAAGAACCAACGTCCTCTTTAGCGAGTCCGATTATCGTATGCTCAAAGCCCTATCCAAAACCAACAACCAAACTATCGGAGAACTTATTCGTCACGCTGTAACCAAAACTTTTAAACCCAAGAAAAAATCCAAGGTAGAAATTCTCAAACACATAAGGGATTTAGGAAAAACAGCCAACACTAAAGGAATAAATTACAAACAACTAATTGAAGATGGTCGCAAATACTAATAATAGAGTTGTTATTGATGCTTCAGCAATTTTATCTTACATACTTCCAGATGAGGTAACGCCAAAAAGCGTGATGGACGTTTTCCGTAAGTACTCAAAAGATGAAGTAATTTTGTTGGTCCCTACCCTGCTCATTTATGAAATAGGCAATGCACTTAAGTCAGCAGTAAAACAAAAAAGATTAAATCAAATTTCTGCATCAGAAATTATTGAAGGTTTTAAACAATTAGATATTGCCTTCACCGATCCAAAAATTACTGAAACCATTGACTTATCAATTACTCAGAATATTTCATTCTATGATGCCTCTTATCTCTGCATAGCAAAGGAACAAAATGCCAAACTTCTCACACTAGACAAAAAATTATTGTCTTGTTTGTAAAACAGCAAAAAAAAATAATCGCTACAATAAAATAAAACAACATGGATAAACATATTGGACTCGGAACTCAAATCGTCATCAAAAATGAAAAAAATGAAATCCTCCTATTCAAACGTGGCAAGGAGTTTGGTTTCGGTGAATGGGAACTTCCTGGAGGCCATCTCGAGTTTGGTGAAACGTTTGAACAATGTATTATTCGTGAATGTAAAGAAGAGCTTGGTATAGTCGCCATCAACATCAAATTAATTTCTGTTGCTCCAAACATGAAACAAGGCAATCATTATATCGTTTTTGGTTTTTTCACTGACCAGTTTACAGGCACACCCACCAACAAAGAACCACAATACAATACCGATCTTCAATGGTTCCCCATCAACAATCTTCCCAACAATCTTTTTATCGCTTCCCAAGATACCATCAGAAACTTTCTCTCACAAACCATATACACTCCAGCCAACTAACATGTTCTCCCTTTTCAAAAAAACTCTCAAAACTACATACTCTGTCATTCCGGGCTCCGACCCGGAATCCAGGACCATAAAACTATCCGGCCTCGACTGTCCCACCTGCGCTATCGATCTAGACATTACACTAGAAGAAATTCCCGGCGTTGTCTCTGCCAAAACCAACTATGCCAAATCCGAATGTCATATCACCTTTGACACAAATTTAATTTCTCTCAAAGAAATCCAAACCAAAATCACCGCAATCCTCTCTTCATAATCTACAATTAGAATTGTGAAGAAAAAAGTATTTATTCTCAAGCCTGTCGAAAAATTTCTCATTAACCAGTTCACCCCTCTCCACACCGTCCGAGGTTTCAAATGGTTCAATCGTCTTTTTTCTGGCGTCCCAGCGCTTAAAGAGAGAGACGCACGTCGCTTCTTCTTTGGTCAATTCGTTTCCAATATCGGCAGCTGGATGCAGCTCGTCGCCCTCGGCTGGCTCGCCTACGAAATTTCTCACTCCGCTTTTTGGGTCGGTGTTGTCACCGCCTCAGGATCAATTTCCACCCTCATCCTTTCCCTCTTTGGTGGCAGTATCGTCGACATGTTTCCGAAGAAAAAAGTTCTTCTGGCTACCCACATCACTGCCGCCACCCTCGCCACCATCATTGGTATCCTCAGCCTAACCAACCACATTAACATCAATCTCTTAATTATTTTTTCTTTTCTTGGTGGTGTTATCAATTCCATCTACACTCCCGCCCACTATGCTTTTATTTCCGAACTAGTCGACAAAGAAAACATTTCTTCGGCCGTCTCAATAAACGCCAGTGTCTCCAGTCTTGGTCGCATTCTTGGCCCAGCCTTGGCCGGTTTATATATTAGATATGCTGGCATCAGCGGTGCTTTCTTTATTAATACTATTAGCTACCTCGCTGTCATCTTTGCCCTAGTTATGATCAAACGTCCCAGTATCGTTACCAACAATCACCTCAAACCTCTCGAAGCAATCAAGGAAGGACTTGCCTATTGCTTTAAAAATCCCATGATCCGCGCCACCTTGTTGTACACCTCCATCTCATCAATTTTTGCTCTTTCTTACACCACCATCATTCCAGTTATTGCCAAAGAAATTTTCCGAACCGACGTCGTCGGTATGAGCAGTCTTCATACCGCCATTGGCCTAGGAGCCATCACCGCCACCATTGTTTCTACCCTGCTCACCCAACGTACCAGCAAATTTATTCTTTTCTTTTCAGGCAACGCTCTCTTCGCCATTTCTCTTTTTTGTTTGACTCTGACCTCATCTCTCTCTTTTGGTGCCGTACTGTCTTTCTTTGCCGGCCTCGGCATTACCCTGGTTACCATTATGCTTAGTATCATCGCCATGAACAGTGCCGACTCCACTTTCCGCGGCCGTGTTTCCAGTACTTACTACATGACTATCGGCGGCATCGCCTTCCTTGGCAATCTCGAAATCGGCTATCTCTCCCAAAAATTTGGCTCAGCCACTACCCTACAAATCAACGCTATCGTTATGTTTTTTGTTGGCCTTATCGTCCTGAGCCAAATCCACAAACTCCGCAAGAACCAAACAGAATACAATCAAAATACTTAATTATCTATCCTTTTCCCTATTATTCTGGTCGCGCAATTCTTTTAAATCCAAATCTGCTTAGGATGTTACTAACCGGACTCTTTTCCTTTTGTACTACTTTTTTGTTTGACTTTGTATTCAATTCTTTTAGTTGTGTCTTTACTTTTCCACACTGTCTCACACAAAAATCATTTGCAGTCTTAAATGCTTCAGCATTCTTTTTGGTATCACAAGTTATTTCTCTTATCTCATCTATTTTTTTATTTTTTATTTTACTAGCAAAATCACTCCCCACCTGCCTTCCTTCAGGGACTAACTCTTCTTTGTCATCAATGTACGATTCAGCAATTCTCGCTTGCCCGACCAATTCTAGCTGACGAGCGCTATAGCCTTTAAGTTCAGAGCAATCTCGGTTGCTATCAGCAAAGCTCTCAACGATGTTTTTACTCGCAGGATTAGCTTTATTACAATCGCAAGAAATCGCAGCCCCCAAAACCTCACTATTCATAGTCGGTAATTTTGCTTCATACGCTCCCCCCATAACTGCCAAAGCCACAAATACTCCCGCCACCGGTTTCCAATTTAAACTACTCACTTTTTTCTTCATACCTTAATAATATTTCAAATCAACAGCAATATCAAATTGTTGTATAGCTCACATCCCACACTTCCCCCACAAACACGTGTCATTCCGGGCTTGATGAGTTTATCCCGCGTGTTTCCGCGGGAGAATCCATACAATAACTCCACAGTCCAGCACGATTTTCCTTCGCCACTCTCTGCGCTTCTTTTAGTTTGCCATAATATTTCATGTCTGGTGGATAAGTCGCTAGTTTGGCAAACCCCTCCCTCACCAGCGTTTCATTTATATTTTCCTCCCCAATATAAACATATCTCAGTAGTCTGTCATACTTATCCTTCTCACTCACGTCTTTCTCCAACCTAATTTCTTTCCCTTCTACCAACTCTCGCAACCTTTCCTTCGCCTCCATTGCAAAACATTCCCCTTTTAACTTCTCCGTTTCCAACTCAGGCGAATCGATACCAATCAATCTCAATTTATTCTCACCAACAACCACCGTATCTCCATCCACCACTCTCGTTACAATCACACTATCCAACCCTGTCATTCCTGGCTT
>CAZPFY010000033.1:0-13715 GCA_964586045.1 uncultured Pseudomonadales bacterium
GGAATGGGAAAAGCCCTTCGCATCGCTCCGCGCGTGGGCGGGCGCGCGGGCGACTACCCCGAAAACGGGCGGGGAATCCCAGAGTGTTGCCGGACTAGGACTCGAACCTAGAATATTCGCCTCCAGAGGGCGACGTCCTACCATTAGACGATCCGGCAATATAACCATATTTTACCTCATCAGGCATAAAAAAAGTCCCACCTTTGGCGGGACAATCACCTCTACCACCCAAAAACTTCTTTCCAGCCCTTTTCTCGTAATTCGGTTCTAAACTTCCTAACTTCTTCAAGCGCACCTTGGCCGTACTTGTATTCATTATTACAAGCTTCAAGCATCTCGTCAGGTAACACATCCAGAAGAATTACGATATTCCCCCACGAAAATCCCTCTGTTTTACTCGCTTTGATAAGTGTCAGAGCAATCCAGCGAATTCTATCTACTGGGTCGCTCGGAAGTAAAACTACCCCTGCTAAATATAGGTCTTTAAACAGCTTCATCAAGTCTTCGTCGTGCCACCAATTAAATCCCAGGTCCTCTTTTTCAATTCTTGCCAGGTGTTCTACAGCAACTTTGCGAAAGAAAAAACAAGAGTTAAGCTCTAATAATAGAAATTCATTGGTTCTGCCAGGAACAATTTCGGGGAAAGACTCTATTACGTCGTATTCCATACAACCTCCAGTTTTTTAGGTGCCCCCATATTGTACAACCTGTATTTGTTTTCTTCCCAAAAAAAACTCCGCCTAAAGCGGAGAAAAAATCATTTTTTTGTTTTTTTATTCTGTAACTTCAACAGATTCAGTCTTTTTGGCTTTTTTAGCCTTTTTTACTGGAGCTACTTCACTAGCAACTTCTACCTTTTCGACCTTAGGGGTCAAAAGATAAATCAGCTTGTCTAGTTTTTCACTAATTTTGTCTAGTTTTTCAGAAGTATTGTCTATTGGTCTGCCATTACTCTCAAATCTACGGACAGTTGTGCGATCATTAGCGTGATCGTTTCCGCCATTGAAGCCACCAAAGCTTCTGTCTCCTCCACCTCTGGCATCTCGGAATCCGCCTCTATCGCCACCTCTGTCTCCACCACGGTCAGAACCGCCTTTGGTTTCAAAGCATTGGCTACAATATACTGGCTTGCTGCCGTTGGGTCGGAAAGGAACTTCGCATGTTTTGCCACATTCGTCGCAAACTGCACTAAATAATTGAGGTCTATCGCCACCACGGTCATTACCACCGCCATAACTTGGTCGGCCAGAGTTTCTATTTCCGCCACCAAATCCACCTCGATCAGAACCTCCTCCTCGGTTAAAATATGTCATAGCCTATATTCTACCACATTTTTTATTTAAAAAGAACCCGTCTTTAGGCACAAATGTCATTCTGGGTCAAATTCAGACTCCTCAATCTCCTGTTTTAGCCTCTCCAAAAACTCCACCATAAACAGATAGCGTTCCTTACCTATTAGTTTTGCTGTTTTTGTGTAGAGCATTTCGTACCACTCCATCTGAAACCTTAGTTGTGCCACCAGGCTCTTCACTTTTCGGCCCACGTTTTGATCATCAGTCTTTAGTTCCAAGTCATAGTCTTCAATATCCGCTTTAGAAATATACCCACGCAGAATCCCCATCGCTCCCAAACCATCTAGTTTGTCTGCGTCCTGGAGAATATTGGCTAGTTTTCCAACCGAGGTTTTATTAGAGTGTTGGGCCACGGCGTCAATCACTCTTTCAATAGCTTCTTTCTTAAAGTCAGTATATTTTTCCAGTGCTTCCCTCGCCATTTCTAATCCGGCTTCTGCATGTTCTTCTTCACTCACCTCAAGGGTGCGTCCAAAATCATGCACAAGTCCAGCCGCTTCCGCTTCATCCTTATCATATTCTTCGCTTCTCGCAATTTTTCTTGCCAAGGCTGCCACTCTCAAAGTATGTTTAATATCGTGTCCTGGTATATATTTTCCAAAAACTATTTTTACCTGATCAACTAATTTTTTCATAAAATTATTTTTGCGCCACTATAAATCCAGTTGATCTAAAACCTTCTAGTTCATCATCGGTAAAACCAAAGTCGTTCCGCCATTTATCTTTGAGGTAGGGAATAGTTGACGATCTCTGAAATCCAACATTCATGCCCAAAATCTCAAACATTTTGTCATATTTTTCAAAGCTAACTGGGACATAATCTTCCTTAACTTCTCTTTGCCAGTTATCTGTATACATGTATTTCAACAAAAAGTGATTAACTTGTTTAATACTATTCAGTTTTCCAAAATACCTTTCAAAATCATCAATCATTGGAATAATTTCCGATTTACTTCTAAGCTTTGTCAAAATTTCTGGCAACCACAACTGCGATTTCTCTGTGTACTCATAGAGGAGCATGTCGCGTATTATTATCTCTCCACTTTGGTTCAGAATTTCTCTAGCGTCAGACAAGGCTTTAATCACCGAGGAGATTCCTTCCCCGTAACTAAAAAATTCATGCAGAACCGAACAAAACAAAACCACGTCAAATCTTTCTTCTTCTGCTAGCTTATCCCTAAGATATATACACTCAAACTTAACATTTTGCCTCGCCTCAATTTTTTGGTTTGCTATATCAATAAAGCTTTGGTCAAGATCAATTCCTACAAAGTTAATTTCCGGGTACATGTCAGCCAAAGCTAAAGTAATTGTTCCGTCAGCGCAGCCAACATCCAAAACACTTTTAACTCTTTTTGAAAAATACTTTGCTACTTTTAGCTTTTCTTGTAGTGGTTTACTCATTCTTTCTAGGTAGGTGGCTGGGTTTTGAATATTATCCATTTTTATTTTTTTATTGCTAATATCACCATAAACATCGGAAATTCTTCTCTAGCTCGATTCTCCTTTTTGGCTGCCGTTCCCTCGCTTGTTTTCCCAGACGTCCACTCTTCAATTCGCTCAATCAATAATCCAGCTTCAAATAAAAATTTAGAATAATCTTCAATCGAAAAGTGATATGACCAGGTAACAGGAGAATCAGCCTGTCCCGGATGAGCATTAATTGGAATTTCTAATGGTGTTAAATAGCGGTTTATTCTTCGGTACTGCATTTTTTGAGCTTTGTCTTCCTCCCAACTACTTTGGCGGGGTATCCGAAAAGCGGGATGATTCAAAACAATCAAAAATCTAGCTCCTGGCAACAACTTATGTGAAATATTTTTCAATGCTAGTTGCGGATCTCTAATATTTTGCAGTGCCAAAATAATCGCCGCTCTATCGAACTTTTCTTTAGCTGGTATTTCTTTAGTTACATCAGCCAAAAGATATTTGTGTTTAGGGTTTTTATCTCGTCTCTGGGCTTCTCTAATTAAGTCTTTTGCCATATCAACTCCCACATAATCAACACTACTCTCCAAGCTACGCGACAACACACCTTGCCCGCAAGCCACATCCAGTAATCGGCTATCTTTTTTTATATCAAGGAGTGTTAGCCCCTTGGGCAAAATTACCGATTGGTGAAAAAAATGTCCTTTATCGCCCACAATTTCTCCGTACCATTTACTGACCTTTTGCCATGAGGTGTCTTTTTTGTCATTATTTCCAAACATATTGCTATTTTCCCACACTTTGCATAATATAGTATTATACCCAAACAAATACCGAACATGAATCAAGCCGAACCCTTAGCCAGCAAAATCCGCCCAACCAACATAGATGAATATGTTGGCCAAGAACATCTCGTCGGTGAAGGTAAACCTCTGCGCTTAGCCATCGAAAACAAACTAATCTTTTCCTTTCTCCTTTGGGGCACGCCAGGAACAGGCAAAACCACCATCGCTCGCATCTACGCGGACGCCATCGACGCCGACTTTCACGAGCTATCTGCTGTTTCGGCAGGTAAAGATGATATTCGAAAAATAGCCGGGCAAGATAACAAGTCAGAAAAACCCATTGTTTTATTTTTAGATGAAATCCATAGGTTCAACAAAGCCCAGCAAGATTTTCTTCTTCCTTTTGTAGAGTCAGGGCGCTTAACTCTTATCGGTGCTACCACCGAAAATCCTAGTTTCGAAGTTATAGCCCCCTTACTTTCTCGTTGTCGCGTTTTTGTTCTCAAAGAATTAACTCCCGAAGATATTAGCAAAATCGTCGACCGTGCAGTATCCGTCATTGCGAGTGAAACGAAGCAATCTATACAAATAGATTCAGATGTCAAGGAATGGTTGTCCGAATTTGCTAACGGCGACGCTCGCCAAGCCATAGGTCTTATCGAATCTACTTTTAATCTTTACAAAAGTCTGACTATCGATAACTTCAAAAATGCCATTCAAAACAAATTTTTAAGATTTGATAAAGCGGGTGAAGAACACTACAATCTTATTTCTGCCTTTATCAAATCCATGAGAGCTAGTAACAAAGATGCTGCAATTTATTATCTAGCCCGCTTGGTGGACAGTGGCGAAGATCCTCTTTTTATTGCCCGTCGTATGGTTATTTTTGCCTCCGAAGACGTTGGCGTCGCTCAACCAACCGCCTTAGTTGTTGCCAACGCCGTTTTCCAATCCTGTCAGCAAATTGGCTATCCAGAATGCGCCATCAATCTTGCTCATGGAGTTACTTATTTAGCTGGCTGTGCCAAAAATAGAACGGCCTACGACGCCTTGCGTGCAGCTCAAACCGATGTTTCCAAAACCGGAAATCTGCCTATTCCACTTAATCTCAGAAACGCCCCCACCAAATTTATGCAAAAAATAGGTTACGGCAAAGACTACGAAATGTATTCCAAAGATGATCTCTTGCCCGACAAACTCAAAGGCAAAAAATACTTCAAGGATAGCTAAAGGTAAAAATGGAAACTTACGAAGAATTCAGAGGTCAGTTTACAAATAATAAGTCAGGAAAGTTTTGGCAGACTATTACAAAGAATAGTTTGGTCCCTCTCGCGGAAGTTCCTAAAAAGGAGGATTTGCTTAAAAAACTTTATATGAAGTTTTGTACTGATAGTTATACGCCACAACGACCTCGAGCCTTCATTATGATTGACAAAGGCCATTCAATCGCCAGAACAATTCCAGTCTTTGAACCAGAGGATATATGTGCTTATTACTACTTTACAAAGAAAATCGAACCAGTTATTGCAGTGAACAGAGTCCCTGGCACTTTTGGAGGTTGGAGCTTAAATGGAAGAGTCAGAAGTGCCGAAGGAGAAGAAAAAAGATACATTTCTGACCACTTGCGACAGTATGAGACCCCAGATGGTGATTTATTTGGAATAGATGAGTCTGGAGAATACAACATGCCAGCTTCGTTTAACCCAAAAGCATGGAAGAAAAACTGGAAAGATTTCAACCAGTCCCTCTACACCACAACGAGAACCGACTCTTATGAATTTGTTGCGGAATTAGACATTGCAAATTTTTATGACAATATAAACATCAATGTTCTTTCGGAAAAGTTACAAGAATCTGATGTTGATGAAAAAAACATTCGTGGGTTACTCCATTTCTTGCGTAATTGGGGAGGATATGCCAAAATCACAAAAACTTATCATAAGGGAATACCTCAAGATGAAGTGGCTGACTGCTCTCGTTTGATAGCAAACTACTACTTGCAAGATTTTGACCTTGAGATGTTTCAATTGTGTAATGAGTATGGGGCTGGATATTTTAGATACGCTGATGACCAAATTGTACGGGCACGCACAAAAGAGGACTTGCAAGAGATAATTGCGAAGGCGTCGCTAAGAATATTAAGACACGGGCTCTGCTTTAATAACACAAAAGCAAGAATTATGACCAGGGCGGAATTTGAGGAATACTTTTCTTTTGAATGGTTCATCGAACACGCTGATAAAGAAACGTTAAGTTCAGATGAGATGGAGAAAGGTTTGGCTTATTATCAAGATAGAAGGATCTATTTAAGGAATAAAGGGACGGCAATTCTCCAATATTTGCTTTATAGAGCTACCCCTAGACTATCAAAAGAGTTGTTTGGTGTATTTTCTAGTAATGTCATCAATAAAGAGTTCTTGTCTTCTCCGAAGCTAGAATCTTGGCATCTAAAAAAAGTCTATGATTTGTCAGACGAAGAGGTAAAAGGGGAAATAATTTCAAATTTAGATAATTATGTTAATACTCTCATACATAATCGATTCCATTATGTGCTCATGAAATTCTATAGAGATATTGGCAGAGAAACCACTAAGATTCAAAATCGGATAACTGAATTGAGTAGAACATTTGAACTAATATGAAACATTTAACTAAAGTATAAACATGAACACATATCCAAAACTAAAATTCCAACTAAACATTGAGCTCGACATCGACATTGGTTCTCACTTTATTGAGTTACCAAAAAGTGGAATAGATTTTGGTCAGGAGAAAGTGATTGATTTGTATCCTGAACTATCAAAAGTAAAGGAAGAATCAACAAGTGACAAAAGAAAGATAGTCATTGCCAACTTTACCAAGAAATACTACTCGGAACATGAAATTGATCTTGAAAACAAGAACAAAACAATCAATGGTGAATGGGAGAGTGTTTCTGAGGGCTATTTCTCAGGGTCGACACAATATTCAGCAATTGTAGCTGGCCACAAGGAGACTATATTTGTTACCTATCTATTTTCGACTGTAATCCAAGATTTTTAGAGACAAAATCATTTCAGGTGTATCAGGGACTGTCTGATCGTACTAACTACATCATTGCCCACGAAATGCTCCACTTTATCTTTTTTGACTATCTGGACAAAGAGGAATTGGACTTCAAAAATACCCAAGATGAACACACCATTTGGCTACTCTCAGAGTGGTTTAACGACCTAATGCTTAATCTCTCTGCCTTCAAACAGTTTGGTGAAAATGTCGCAAGTGCCTATCCAGAAGTCGTCGAATTTTCCAAACAATTCAAGGATAAGTCAAATATAACGGATGTAAAGTCATTTTTTGAGGTAATTAAGCCTGTTATGTTGGTCTAGAAACTAACAAAACACGATTAAGGCCCCATTTTCAAACCAAAGACTCATCAGTGTAAAATACTCTCAAGTGATATTCAAAATAAATTCCGCTACCGACAGTCGAACGCAAAAGGCCTATGAAGAGGCAATGACTAGTCTAAATGACTTCTGGGGTATCGATTGGACATCAATGACACCACATATCTATATAATTGATAGCAGAAAAGACATGGATCTTCTCAAAGGAAAAGAAACCGAGCCTTGGCTTGTTGCTTTTGCAACTGGCACTCAACCAGGAGATAGACGAGTTTACATCTTTGACTATGACAAGTTTGCCACCGAGTCCTCTTGGCAAATTACAGAAGAAGCCTACAAAGCCCTGCTAAAACATGAAATTTGCCACCTCTTTACGATGATTGTTAGTAAGGGGAGAAACATACCAAGTTGGCTAAACGAAGGTCTCTCAATATATTTATCTGGGCAACTAAAACTCGGTAGGACAAAGCCTCAAAGATTTACTAGATTTTTAAGTGGAAACATCAGGGATGCATACGATGAAGGAGGTTTTGTCGTTGAGCTACTGATAACCAAATGTGGTAAAGACAAAATGATTAAATTTATTTCTAAAATGCCAGAAGTGAAGTCAGATGATGATTTCCAGAGAATATTCAAAGAAATTTTTGAGATTGATTTGAACTACGGCTCCATAAACGCCATCGACTAAATAAAAAATTGGTTACGGCAAAGACTACGAAATGTATTCCAAAGATGATCTCTTGCCCGACAAGCTCAAAGGTAAAAAATATTTCTAACATCTCCTAACATCTACTAATATTTCCTAATATAAACTAAAATACTTTAGGTATGGAAAAATATAATTGGCAAATTACTCCAGAAATAAATAAACTTGTTGTAGAACTAGAATCTATCAAGTTATTATTTGAGACTTTGCCAAGCAATCCTATTTTAGAAACAAACTTACGCCGAAACTCTCTTTTAAAAAGCTCTGTTTATTCAGCCAGAATAGAAGGATTTACGGATACAGTGGTTATACCCAAAAAAGAAAGTCAAAATTTATTGATTGCTTATAACCATGTTTTTTCCGACAGATCACCTCAAAAATTAACAGTAAGCATCATAAAAAAGATCCACAAAATGGTTTTAAAAGGTCTTAGTCTCCAAGGCGGCAAGTTTAGAGGCGAAACCTGGGCAATTTTTAACCAAGCGGGTGCTGTTATCTATCTCGCACCACCACCTATTGAGCTACCAAAATTAATAAAAGAATATATCCAATTTATAAATAACCTCAATGAACATCCTGTAGTCAAATCAGCCATTGCTCAGTTTATCTTTGAAAAAATCCATCCCTTTCCAGATGGAAACGGAAGAGTAGGTAGATTAATTTCTACTCTCATAATAAATAAAAATAACTACGGTTTTAGAGCACTTGCCCCATTTGAAGAATACTTAGAGGCTCATCGCGATGACTATTACTATCACTTGGAACCATCGATGAACTGCACTGGGTTTATCAAGTTTTTCTTGGAATCTCTAATTCACGAATCAAAGTTGCACCTTCCAAATCTACTCAAAAATCAGACACTTTTACCAGAGCTAGGATTGTTACCCCGAAGGCGAGAAATTTTGGAAATCATTAGAGACCACTCCAATTGCTCACTAGACTTTCTCAAACGACGTTTTTTAAAAGTAAATCCCAAAACCTTAGCCTACGATTTATCCCAGTTGCAAAAACATGGTTTTGTTCGTAAACTAGGCGGTACTCGCGGAGCTGTGTACATCTCTGTCGAATAAAGTAAAATAAAGAAAATATCTTTATCGGAGGCCAAAGTGTCGCAAATTACAAAATCAATTAAAATCGGTCGTTTTTTTCAGCCACCCCATCTTGCAAACATCGTCCATGATCTTCTTCAGTTTGTCCCAAAGGATGTAGAAGACATCACTATCAGAATCAAAACCCCCTTTGACATTGCTGCTCTCAATAGCGTTCTCGAGACAACTTCGGGTGATTATCCTATTGTTTTTGAAAGCCTAACTGAGGGCGAAGATCAAAATTTGTCCGGCAATGTTTATCTTAGTTTTGAGATTGATGATTTTGAATTAAGCGAAGACGACTTTGGCGACTTCCCCAACGCCTAACTTTTCCACCAGAGGTTTCCCCTCTGGTTTTTTTGTACAAAAAAACTCTGGATCAATCCAGAGTTAAAATGAAAACTAAAAAAGTAATCTTAGTTTGTCGTAAATCGTTATTCCTATCCACCAAAGAGTCGCCGCTGTTGATACAAAAATAAGCAAGTAAGAAAAGACAATAGTAATCTGTTTCACAGGTTTAATAGCCTTGGTTCCAACCAAATTTATTATCGTCGCTCCTAGCACTTGCCCTCCATCAAGTCCAGGTAAGGGGATCAGATTTGTAACAAAAAGGGATATATTCCAAAGAGCAAAGTAGGCCAAAAATTGCCAATGAATAGTTACAAAAGACAGTTTTTGGGTTAATTCAAAAAATTGATTACTTTCAGCGGCTTGTTGTATAGTTTGGGAGGTAAAAATACTTCTTAAAATCTCAAGAGTAACTAACGAATAAGATTTTACAATCTGAATACTCAAGTCGGGGCCAGCAAATAGTGAAAGTAAGCCAAAACTAATTGCAAAATTAACCAAAGGCCCAGCAATAATCATTATTACTTTTTGCCAGTATTTCCCTACAGAATAAAACTCTTTATCTTCAAACCCCACCCCGCCACCAATCAGTAACCAAGAAAAAACGACCGGGATTTTTTTGGGTCTATTCCAAGTATAAAAAACGGTGTTGATTTTGATTCCTTTCCACTCTTTTGTAATCGGTATTCCAATTGCAATAAAACTTGGTGTTAAGCCTGATACGTTTATCGCAAAAAGTTTGTGCCCCCATCCTTCGTGGAGGGTAATTGCTAGCAGTAATATAAAGATTGTCGTTAGTTCGCCCATCGTGCCTCCGTAAAATTATAAAGAACTTGATTGTCCTATATTATACCACTCAGAGACGGACTTAAGAACCATCTATAATAACCCTATGAAAAGCTTCTCTTTCAAGATTCTATTAGCCACCGTAGTCTTTTCCTTGCTAGTTTTCTTCAACTATTCCGAGGCTCAAAAATCGCTCAAAAATACCAAACCATCAACCCTCGGCGTAAGCGTTGTAGGCTCAGTTCCAAAAGCCAAAATCGACACCCCCACCCCGTTCAGCTGGAAGGTCGAAGCTCCAAGCGATTTTCAAACAAACTACACCACTATTTTTTACGGTTACACTTCTACTCCAAGTGCTCTAACTAATTATGACGCCCCAGATGCCGCTGGTTATCAATACAAAGCCCAAGACTATCTTCTTGGAACTTACTTTTTACCGTATCAGTTTTCCGCTAGTATCACTTTTCCCAAAGTCGGGCGGGTTTGGTATCGAGGGTACGCTAAAGTAAGAGGGGATCATCTTTGGACAAACGAAAATTATCTTGATATCACGCCATGAGCAAAAAAAACTTTTCTCTAAGCTTCTTTTTTACTATTCTAATACTTACTGTTTTTGCGACTCTTTTAATTGGCTTGAGGTTTTTAAGAAATTAAATTAGCAATTTAATAGTCCATCTGCTAAAATCGAAAATCTATGGATGAAAACAACTCTATAATCGACAACAATAAAACTCAACTTGTTCCCTTTATTGGTCTCAAAGAAGGAGTTATTTTTCCAGATACCGATGCTGTTCTCACTTTTGGCAAACCCAGTTCTATCGTAAGTGTCAATGAGGCCAGTGCCCACAGTCAGGAAGTTTGTTTTGTCTCCCAAAAAGATCCAAAATCCAGCACTACCGTAATCGCGGATTATTATTCTATTGGTACCGTTTGTCGCATTATCAAAACTCTTCCGGTCAATGATGAACTCCACGCTATCGTTCATGGTCTTTTTCGAGTTCTTATCAAAGAGGTTGTCCAGAGAGATGGTCAAATTTGGGCTGTCGTCGAAACCCTGCCAGACGATATGTCTACCAATAGCACCTTGGTTGCGTTATCAAATAGAGCAACTGCGCTCATTAAGAGAGTTACCGAGCTTGGAAAAAGTAATATTGAGCCCGGTGTTTTAACTAGAATCTTCAACAGTTCCGACCCCTTACTTATCTCATTCCAAATTGCTGCAGTTTTGGAAATAAAAAACGATGAAAAACAAAAATTACTAGAAGACGGTGATCTTGAAACTCGACTTACAAAAATAGGGGATTATTTAAATGAAGAAATAAAAGTTCTGGAGCTAGAAAGAAAAATAGAAAATAAAACTCAAAAAAAATTCGACGAAAACATGAAGGAGGCCATTCTTAGGGAAAGAATGAGATCTATTCAAAAAGAGCTTGGTGAGGGTGGCGAAGAAGAAGAAATTGCCGAACTAAGAAATCGTCTCAAAAAAACCAAGCTTCATAAAGATGTCGAAGCAAAAGTCAAAAAAGAGCTAGACAGGCTATCCAAACTCTCACTTCACAATCCAGAGACTTCGTATCTTAGAACTTGGATTGAAACCGTGCTAGAACTACCCTGGAACATCTATACCAAAAGTAACTATTCGCTTTCCAAGGCCGAAAAAATTCTCGATCAAGATCATTATGGTTTAGAAAAAGTAAAAGAAAGAATTCTAGAATATATTTCCGTCCTCAAGCTCAAGTCCGAACAAATCAAAAAAACCAAAAAACAATCGGTAAATCCGCCTACCATTCTTTGTTTTGCTGGTCCTCCGGGTGTCGGTAAGACTTCTGTTGGCAGATCAATTGCCAAAGCCATAGGCCGCAAGTTCGTCAAAATGTCTCTCGGTGGTGTTCGCGACGAGGCCGAGATCCGTGGGCACAGACGAACTTATGTTGGCGCCTTACCAGGTCGCATTATTCAGTCAATCAAAGATTGCGGCGCTAGCAATCCTGTTTTTATGTTAGATGAAATAGATAAGTTGGGTTCGGACTTTCGAGGCGACCCCAGCTCTGCACTTTTGGAAGCCTTGGATCCAGAGCAAAACTTTGCCTTCCAGGATCATTACTTAGATTTGCCGTACGATCTTTCTCAAGTTCTTTTTATTACCACAGCCAATGTCTTGGACACTATTCCCTCTGCCTTAAGAGATCGTTTGGAAATAATTGAGTTTACTGGTTACACCGAAGAGGAAAAATTCAATATTGCCAAAAAATATTTACTCAAGAAACAGGCCGAATCCAACGCTGTCGAGCCAAACGATTATTCAATTAACACTAGTATTCTCAAATATTTAGTTCGTTTTTATACCAGAGAAGCCGGTGTCCGTAATTTAGAAAGGCAAGTTGCCTCTATAATGCGCAAAATTGCCCGCCAAAAAGCTTCTGGTAAGGAGCTCCCCATCGATGTTACAAAAGAAAAAGTCCACAAATTTTTAGGACCTGTAATTTACAATCACACTCTTGCCGAAGATAAAGATCAAATTGGTTTGGTTACCGGCCTTGCCTATACCAAAGTTGGCGGCGACATTCTCTTTATTGAGGTCGCCAACATGCCAGGTCAGGGAAAAATTACTCTTACTGGCCAGCTTGGAGATGTCATGAAAGAGTCTGCCAAAGCCGCATATTCTTACGTCCGATCACATAGTGATCAGCTAGGTATAAAATCCGATAAAATCAGCAAAACCGACATCCATATTCACGTTCCCGAGGGTGCTGTCCCCAAAGACGGTCCAAGTGCTGGCCTGGCCATAACTACCGCCCTAATCTCCTCCTTTACAGGCAAGCCAGTTCCCAAGGAGCTAGCTATGACAGGAGAGGTTACTCTTCGTGGACGGGCTTTGGAAATTGGTGGAGTTCGCGAAAAGGTGGTTGCTGCTCACAGAGCAGGCATAAAACATGTTATTTTGCCCTTCGACAACGAAAAGAACTTGGTCGATCTTCCCGAAAAAGTGCGCAAGGATCTTAAGTTCGACTTTGTCAAAAATATGGACGAAGTCGTCAAAATCGTCTTCGGCCAGTAATTCGTACCAGGTTGACACAAAACCCATAGCAACCTATAATCACGGAGAAAAGCAAACTAACGTAAATTAAAAAAAGGAGGTACCTGTGGATGCCAAAATTAGACGAGTCCTCACCTGTGGTGCTTGTGGAGCGGCCGTCACCTTTTATCATATAAAATGCCCATATTGCCATTGTGGTTTAGAGCCAGCGGGTGATATTTTACACATTTTACCCAGCGCAAACGACAATTCTCATGCTGCCAGCGACGCAAAGGATATTGAGCCATACCTCGAAAGCTTGGGAGAGTTTGACAGTTATTACCCCGATCAAATTGATTGGCTAATCAAAGCTGTAAAACCTCTCAGAGAACATAGATATCTTTATCGTGAATATATTATCGATCTACTTTCACTAATTGGCCATTTTAGAAGCGTTTGCCTGGACGGAACCAAGGATACAAGAGAGACCCACCTAGAAGTCTACAAAAGGCTCGATGCTATTTACAATAGTCTTCTTGGTAACACTATTTATTCGTAGAGGGGTTTTGTATAATATCCTAGAACAAAATCTGTGATCTTTTAAAAGGAGTTTTCATGAGCAACCAAATGCATGCCAATGCCACCCTAAAGGGTTATGGCTATCCGGTTTTCCCTGAAATTCTTGATCAGTTTTATCAAGTATTAAAAATCTCTGGTATCAGTAATCGTATTCTTTTTGAATCAGCGTTTAAGCGGTTGCCCGAATTTGTATGTCAAGTACCCGTTTCTTTGAACACTTTGTGAACGACTAAGTTGTTTTTAA